>CAZSCE010000006.1:0-12656 GCA_964605355.1 uncultured Candidatus Saccharibacteria bacterium | reverse complement strand
CCAATATTATATTTGGCACCACAGGCGCAAGTGGTCTCTGATTTCTCAAAATATTTTGGATGTATTTCTTTTTTCATTGCCCTAGGATTCTAGCAGGTTTATAGGGTAAATGCAAGACTTAGATATTCTTAAGAAAATCAATGTCAGATTGGAATTTCTCAGCCTTGAGAATCACGGAGTCACCATAGGTATAATTACGTGGTGTTTTATTATCACACGCCCTCCCGGAATAATATTTACAAGCCGCATTCCTTTCTGCGGTATAGGTGGCCAAACCAGCCCCTAAATCTGACAAATACATAGTGGTGGCCATAATAGCGTGTTTAGGATTCCAAGGGTTTGGTAGCGATACATCCAGAGCCTTACTCAAACGATTAGCAAAACCCTGCCAGGTGGACGGTATAAACTGTGAGGGCCCCATAGCTCCACCAAAACCCCTACCCACATAATATGTGGCACCAAGGGGGCAAGAAACCGGTGTGGTAGCCCAGGTCAAACCCAACGCCTTGGTAATCTGTTCAAAAGCGGCCGTATCATTTGGCCTATTGCTTGTGGACCCAGGAAGTGGCGCGTACATTACCCTTTCAAATCTAGAACCGGTATTCTTCCCCACCCCATCACCCGTGGTTAGGTTTGACACATAACAGGAACCTATATTTTTACCCAGGTCAGACTCCTGAGAAAGAATAGCTAAAATCATGGCTGGCCTAACTCCGGTTTTAGCGGAAGCAAGGTTGGCATAATCCAAGGCCGTTGCAAAAGAAATACCCCCGGCGTCACGCAAATCAAACATGGCACTTCTGATTACCTCCGCCTGTCTTTGCTTTTCTGATAATACTGATTGATAATTAGACTCAGTCTTTACTGTAATTGCTAATAATTGTTTCTTCTCTGCTTCATTTTGAGCAATCACTTTCTTTTTCTGCTCTACTTCATATTTTGCATCCAGTTCCTTGTTCTTTTTTACGTCCAAGGCCTCCTTTTCTTTTTGAGTTTCAATTTTTATCCCCCTTAATTCAGCAAATAAATCCTGCAAGCCCTGATTAATAGAATTAACATCATCAATATCTGTAAGCAGGTTTCCTAGGTCATTAGATGAAAGTAACAAATAATAGATTGGTTTCATCTCACTCTGACTTTTCTTCTTCAGGAGATTAGCCAATAAATTCAGATCATTTTTAATTCTCTGTTCTAAGGAACTAATATTTTTTACTTTCTGACCTATCTCCGTACTTAGGGCTGACAAGGTGAGGCTACGCTGTTTTATTTCCTTTTCTGCTTTGGCAATTTGGGCTGTTAACAGAGAAACATCCCCTTTTAAAGTATTTTTTTGCAGCACCAGGCTATCCACCTGTTTCTGTAAAGCATCAATTTCCTCCTGAACCACATCAAGCTGACCCTGTAATCTGTCACACTCTGAAGCTGACAAAGAGCAGTTGTCTCCCTGGGCAAGTGAAAGGCCCACAAAACTAACAACCCCTAAAAACACAATTAAAATAACGGTAATAAATTTCTTCATTACCGTTATTTTAGCATAAATTATAATTTTTATCTTACTTCTTATCCTTCTTTTCCGCCTTTTCCTCAGGGGCAGCGGCTGGGGCGCCTTCTTCACCTTCTTTGACTTCCTTACCCTTCTTTTCTACTTCAATAGCAGAAAGGTCAACAGGGGCTTCTACCACCTCTTCCTTAGGTTCATAAACTGAGGCAATAACATCTTCAGTCTTGATCATAAGTGTAACACCAGCGGGTAATTTAATATCGGCGGCAGTCAAAACACTATCAAAAGTAACGAGTCCGGAAATATCTACCTGGAGTGAGTGTGGTAAATCTTTTGGCAAAGCTTCAATTTCAACTTCATGGGCCACTTTAACCAAAACGGCACCCAGGTCTTTGACAGCTGGGGAAACACCAATAAATTCCAATGGCACATCCACAGATAATTTTTTACCTTTCTCAATAGCATAAAAGTCTACGTGAATAGCAATATCAGTAACTGGATCAAGATCTACCTCGTGAATAAGTACCTCAGCCTCAATACCAGAACCCTCAAGAGAAACCACGGTAGATTCACCGGCGGTTTTCCAAGCTTTTTTAAAATCAACAGCACTCATTTTTATAGGAGTAGAAGGATCCTTTGGACCATAAAAAACACCCGGTAATTTACCAGATTTTCTCATGTCATTGAGGTTTTCCTTCAAATCTCGCTTTTCTACATTTAATTTAAACATGGAGACAATTATACATAAAAAGCATATAAAAGCAAATATCTAACGGGTATCTTTTATAGCTAAACTGTAGCGCAAGCCAAAAATCATCAAGAATCCTAAAAATAAAAACAGACTCCTCATTCCAAAACCATTAACACTAAGAATAATGGTGGCCACTAATGAACCAACAATATATCCTAAGGGGCGGGACATACGGAAAAAACTAATTAAATTAGCATCTTTGTTATCCACTTTTTTAAAGAAATATACATCACACATTATTTCTACCGCGGCCGCACCAACCCTGGTGGCAAAGAGCACTAATGCCCAGACAATAACGTTACCACCAGTTATAAAATACATGGAAATAGTAGCTAAAGCCATGATAATAAAACCAACAGATAATATTTCTTTTTCCCCTAATTTATTATCAGCTAATCTTCCCGCTGGAAACTGTATAAAAACAAACGGCAAGAGCATTATACCTAAAATAATACCAATAGAGCTCCAGGGTAAACCTAGATTAGTATGTAAATATATTGGTGTATAGATAGTCATCCAAGCATAAAAAAACTGCAACAAAAAAGCACACATAAATATATAATATACATCTTTGTTTTTCCATACCTGAACAAAGGTGCCAAAAGGATTAGAATTTTTGTATAAAGAATCCTTGAACCCAGGCAGCGCCACTCTGGTAATAAAAAAGATGGGTATCAACAAAAGAAAAGATGAAAAATATATCTTCCAGTAATCACCGTTAATTAAAATCAACCCAGTTATAAAAGGAGATAATACCCAAGCCAAATTTACACAAGTCATATATATACCCCTAATTTTGCCGGTATTGGCATTTGACGAATACCCTTCTAAAAAAACATCAAAAGAAAAGCTTAGAAACGTAATCACAATTAAATTACAGGTCATAAACAAAGAGGCAGCAATTACATTTTGGTACATAGTCAAACCCAAAAGACATACTATTTGTATCAAGAGTAAAACAATTGCCACAGAATAATTACCAAACCTTCTGAGTAACCTGGGCATGAACATAAAACCAAATATTGCCAAAATTGCCTCAGTAGTATAAATCACCCATAGGTAATTCTCAGACATCATAGTAACTAGGTAACTGGAATTAACAAAATTAGGCAAAGCTACCTGCAGGGAAAAAAGAAATCCCAAGAGATAAATGGGGAAAAGGCTTAGTTTTTTCGAATTAGTAAGCATTTATAAGACGTTAATCAAACCAAAACTCTTGGTCTGTTGGAGTAGTACAGCAAAAATAAGACCAATCAAAATTACTAAAATAACCAAAACATATTTATTATTAAATATAGTTCTGATTGTATTTACCCTGCTCAAATAACCCATATTAAATAGATTTAATTTATTTACTAAATTAACTTCTGAGGCCGGTAGTTTTTTGATTAGGTTTATATCTTTAAATTCTCCGCTGGCACCTAGCATCCCCAAGCCAATCACGTTAGCAAATATAGGGTAAGGATTTGTTTTGCCACTAAGGAAACTGAGATCAATATCATAATTACCCACTCCAATTTGAACTTCCCTTTTCAGATCAGCCTTCACTAATTCTATAAGACCAGGGGCCAGGGCGGTACCCCCAATTATATATATATTATCTAGTTTCTGTTTAAAGGTTTCCTCATAATACCTGATAGCCTCATTTGTTTCATTTAAGACATCCTTTAATAAGGGTAAAATAGCTGGTAAAGCCTCATTTTCCTTTGTATCTTTAAAACCAAACTTAATTTTTAAAGCTTCTGCCTCTGCTCTTTCAATATTAAATTTGCTTTTAATAACTTCTGTCATTTGATCCCCGGCCACCGGAATAGTGACAGACATATTTATTTTATCATTACTGTCAAAGAAGCTGAGGTTTGTGGAGCCTGCCCCAATATCAATTATCAAACTTTGCTTGTCAGATTTTTTTAATAATGTTCTGGCCAAACTAAGTGACTCTATACATAGAGAAACAACCTCTAGACCAATAGAATTACAAAACTTAACATAACTGCCAGCAATATCCTTTGGTACACTAATAAAAACAATTAACTTCTTGGTTTTATCAGCCAGAGTGTTTTCTGTGAAATCCCAATATGTTTTGTCTATATTAATAGGCATAGAAAGAGTAACTTTTTCTATAACAGCAGTTGAAAGAGCGCCTTTTTTAAGGCTAGCATCCACCTCAAAACACTGAATATACACCTGTGACTCCGGTAAGGAAATAATAACCTTGTTAGTAGAAACCTTTCTTGGTTTTACATCCTTTAAAAGTTTTTTTAACTTCTCAGCCAAAATATTTTGATCTATAATTTTCCCATTTTCCACCACACCTTCTGGTAATTCTGTCCGGCCATAAGTAGTTAGCGTAAATTTGAAAACTTTATCTAATTCAATAATCTCCACTGAGCGGTCTCCAATATCCAAACCAAAAGCTTTGTCAAATTTAATGGTCAATGTATCTCTTAGTATTTTTTTTATATTCATAATATTATTAAAAATCTGCTACCTCACTCCACGAATCCACTGTAACTATTGGTGTATTTGTGGCTACTTCTATTAAAAGCTTTCTAGTAAAACCTGGGCCGACACTTGGAACTGTACTAGACGCCCTTATACACCTTTTTAAGGGGTTCAGACAATCAGTGCTGGTGGCAAAAAATGGCTCTATCTTATAAATATAGCATGAGTTACCGCTACCATCAATATCTGTTTTTAGCTCCCCAGTGGTGCTCGCATAATTCCAACCGGCCAGACCACTAGAAGTAGTGGACAATTGTAATAAAGCATATTCAGCACAAGCGTTTACCGATCCCCAGGCTTTAACTGAGTTTTCCATATCAAGACTACTATTTACCTCACCAATAGAGCGTAACATAACACCAGTAGCTATGGCCAAAACCACAGCGGAAACCAAAAGAACCATAGTCAGGACTAAAAAACCCCTTTTTTTTACTTTTACAAAAAACATTTAATTACAAATTAATTATCTCATTTATTTCTACTCCGTCAGTGATGGTTTTATTAATGTCATCTATTACTGATTGACCACTCTGACCAATATCCTGAACTGATTCAATTTTAGATTTACCAAAAATAGAATTAAAAGCAAAACCGCTAATAATAGGCAATATTATACCAGCAATAGCTAAGTATAAAACCGCTTCTATTAAAGTAAAGCCTTTATTTTTTTTATTCATATGATACATAATAACATAATAAATTAATAATTACCGCAGCCTCCAATTTGTTAATAAGGTGCTGATTGTGGTACTGGCCAGATGGGTTGCATCAATAGCCCCGGACACACTAACAGAAACCAGCTTGCTATAGTCCGTGCTGGTAGATATGGTGATGGTCCGATTAAATTTAAGAATGGGGACAACGTCATCGGTATAAATAGAGTCCTCTGTTATACCAGAAACTAAATTACCAAAAGATTCACCACCAAGTGCTTGTATATTTGATATTCCACCCACAGCATAAGACAGAGCCTCTTTTCTCTCAGCTGCTAATTTAGTACTAATATTGGCATCAATAAGTAAGGTGGCCATGGCAAATGAGGCCAAAGAAAAAATAGCCACTGCCAATATTAATTCTAATAAACTAAAGCCTTTATTTTGATTATTTTTTTTCAAAAAAATCATTTATATATTATAACATTTCCCTGCTCAAATACTACTATAGCCTATGGCTTATCTTGATTATAAAGAGCGGTTATTTCATCTGTACTCAAAACTTTGTTGTAAACTCTAACCTCATCAACAACACCGTTTAAACGTGTCATCCCGGTCTGTATCTGCGGTGCAATTGTAAAATTCCTACCACTAGAAACGTAAGAGGCTAATGCAGGATATGTCCCGGTTAATATATTGTTAATATACAGTTTAAGATTATTTCTATAATCTGCCACCACTACAACATGATTCCATTGATTTATTTGATTAAGCCCGGCCGCAGTTATAACTCTAGGATAGCTTGCGGGATCATGACACTCAGCAATAATTTCCCCTGTTGCCACCTGGTAAACAGCGCAGCCTTTGTCAGTATCTCTCCATAATGTTCCAATAACACCGGCATAAGTAACTAAACTATTTGCTTTCATCCAGAAGGAATATGATTTTATACTAGTAAGTTCACTACTCATATTAATATAATCAGTTGATCCATTAAAACTATAGGCGGTATTAGCAATTCCTTTTGTTCCAGCAGTAAGAGTGGCACCGTTCACCGTCCCGTTATTTACACCAAAAGAATCATTAGCATTACCATCAAATGACCAATAGGCTATAAGCCCAACTGGCGTCACAGAATTTGAAGCAGCAGAGGCGGCGGAGGTACCAGCAGCATTTGTGGCGGTGACGGTAAAAGTATAGGCAGTTCCATTTGTAAGACCAGTGATCAAGTGTGTAAGCCCGGTTGTGCCGGCGTTAGTATCTGTACCACCCGCTGGTGATGAGGTGACGGTGTAGCCAGTAATAGCAGACCCACCATTTGAAACCGGAGCCGTGAAGGTGACGGTGGAAGTAGCATTCCCCGCAGTGGCGGTGCCGATAGTAGGGGCACCAGGGGCGGTGTCTGGTGTCACAGAATTTGAGGCAGACGAAGGTGAAGAGATTCCCACAGCATTGGTGGCGGTCACCGTAAAGGTATAAGCAGTTCCGTTTGTGAGACCGGTAACTACAGCACTAGTAGTATTTGTTGTGGTTGTAGAAATACCACCTGGGTTTGAAGTAACCGTATATGAAGTGATAGTTGAGCCACCATTTGAAGTTGGGGCAGTGTAAGTAACGGTAGCTTGAGTATTACCGGCCGTAGCAGTACCGATAGTAGGAGCACCTGGGACAGTTGGCTTATCCGCATCATAAAGAGTTGTAACTTCTGTGGCCGTTAATGCCCGATTATAAACACGAACTTGATCAATAGAACCATTAAATTTATCTCCAGACCGTGTATAATATCCAAATCTATTCTGACTCGAAACAGTATGTGTAATGGCAGAGCTAGTATCAGAATTTATTAAATTATTGTCTAAATAAAATCTAACATTATTATTTTCCCAAGTACCAACGATATGGTGCCAGGAAACTGTATCTGTAAAGGCCGTGCCTATCCCCCACTGGTATGCAGAATTATCATATCCAGTGAAACCAATTACATTAGAAACAATATGAAATTTAATTTCGGGAGAATCGGTGTTATCATAAACCCAAATATATGGATTGCCAGATACAGAATTAGCTTTTATCCAAACAGAAATAGTGCCATTCGATGATAAAATAGAATTAGGTAAAGTTATATAATCCGTTGTTCCATTAAGAGAATAAGCGGTGCTAGCCACTCCTTTTGTCCCAGTGGTAAGGGTAGCGCCGGTGACAGTTCCGTTATTTACACCAAAAGAATCATTAGCATTACCATCAAATGACCAATAAGAGATTAGGCCAGCCGTGACTGTTGGAATTATGGCATTGGATACCCCCGAAGCAACGGAAGTACCAATCGCGTTAGTAGCGGTGACGGTGAAAGTATATGAAGTGCCATTTGTTAAACCAGAGACGGTGATGGGAGAGGAGGCGCCGGTGCCGGTGAGACCACCAGGAGAGGAAGTGACGGTGTAGCTGGTGATAGCGGAACCACCATCAGAAGCGGGAGCGGTGAAGGTGACAGATGAAGTGGCATTCCCCGCAGTGGCCGTACCGATGGTAGGGGCATCTGGAGCAGTAACAACAGTGCAACTTTGACTCAAAACCGGATTACCACCAGTACAGCCAGCGGGACTGGAAGTGACCACTGTCTCTGTTTGAGTGCCATCAGAACAAACGGACCAGTCAGAATAAGTAAAGGAAGTACAAGTAGTAGAAGTGTCTGGGTCACTGTTCCCTCCAGCAGTGGCGTCAATTTTAGAAATGGTTCCAGCCCCCTCTATAATTATTCCTCGGGCCAGATTTCCGTAAGTTAAAGTGGTGGTGCCGGCGGCATTAATATATCCGGTGCGTTTTGCAAAAATAATACCTTCACTCACCCCCAAACCAGTAGGAACTATTCCTGAAATTAAATCATACTGCTCATCAAAAGTACCAAGCCCTTCTGGGTCACAAGAAGCGGGCGCTGCACCTTGAAACATAACAAAACAGTGTTCATCACTATAAAATTTCACCCCCCAAGCGCTGTCATTCTTCTGCAGGACAGCATTGTGGCGAGCGTTTTGAAGAGTACTAATATAATTACTCTGGGCTTCATCTAATATTTGAGTCTTGTAAAGATTCATACTCAAAGGAGCGGAGAAAGCAAAAATTCCGGATGCAATACCAACCACTAAAATCACCTCTAGTAAGGAAAAACCCTTTTTCATAATGTTATTATAGCACAAATATTTTGAATAACGCTATTCAGAAATAATAGAAATAACCCCAGAGTGCTCCACTAAAATATTTCTAGCTAAGGATTGATAAACTAGGGTTGTTGTACCGGCCCCACTGGCTGTTCCGGTGCGTTTGGTAAAAACAATATTCTCATCCACCCCAAAACCAGTAACGGTTATCTCCGGAATTAAATCATAACGCTCATCAAAAGTACCAAGCCCTTCTGGGTCACAAGAAGCGGGCGCTGCACCTTGAAACATAACAAAACAGTGCTCGTCACTATAAAATCTGACCCCCCAAGCGCTGTCATTCTTCTGCAGGACAGCGTTATTATGAGCACCCTGAAGAGTGTTAATATAACTACTCTGGGCTTCGTTAATTAATTGGCCACGATAAAAATTTAAAGCAAAAGGGGTGGCCATCACAAAAATAACAGCAGCTATACCAATCACAAGTAAAACCTCTACTAAAGTAAAACCTTTTTTAAACATTTTAACTTTGAAGATTTCCCGTTAATTTATAGATTGGTAAAATAATAGATAGGGCAATAAGGGCCACCGCCAAAGCAATTACCACCAATAGAACCGGTTCAATAATGGTTGGTAACATTTTGGTACGATCAATAATATCCTTGGTCCAATAATCAGAAATTTTAAAGAATGATTCTTCTAGGGTTCCGCTGTTTTCCCCCACCGCTAAAACAGAAATGGAATTTGCGGGGTAAAGTTCTGGATATTGCTCCATGGTGTTTACTAGAGAAATTCCTTTATTTACCCTATCCAAAACCTCTTTCAAGACTTTCTTGTAGTAAAGATTTGAGGTACCTACATAAGCAATCTCCAGCGCTTCATCAATAGAGATACCGGACTTTAGCAGTGTTCCCATGAGTTGAGAAAAAAGTGCTAATTGATAAGCCACCACAAAATCCCTAACATACGGAGAAAAAACCAAGGTCTTGTGGTAGAGATACTTCATTCTCTGTATTCTGAATAACAAAAAAATACCGAGCCAAATAAAGAAAGCGCCGGCAATAACCAACAACCAATACTGTTGAGCAAAAGTAGATATAGCTAAAACGATCCTGGTGATTAGTGGTAGTTCCACGTGTAAACTGGTAAACATTGGGACCAGTCTTGGTAAAACGAAAATTGTGAGCAGGCCAGCCAGTAAAATAACCGCCGAAAAAACAATTTTAGGATAAAGCAATACGCCGTTGATTTGTTTTCTTAAATTATTATCACGCTCTAGCCAAACAGAAAGAAACTCTAGGTTTTCTGCTAGTGAACCAGATAGTTCTCCCGCCTTTACCAAACTCATAAATATTTTACCAAAGGAACCTTCCTCCTCACTAATAGCAGAATTCAGTGACACACCATTTTCCAAACGTGATTTAATTCTAAACAAAATATTCCTCATGGGACCGGGTTTAGACTGTTCCGCCAAGGATTTTACCGCCTCATCAATAGTTACCCCTCCCCTGAGTAATACCGCCAAATTTTTAGCAAATTGAATTTGATCCTCCAGAGGGATTTTATTAAAATATGATTTTATGGTATTTAGATTCATAATTAATCTACATTAGACAAGCTCTCTAACTCATCAAAAGTAGTAGTGCCATTAAATAAATGAACCAAACCATTATAGAACATATGAATCATACCCCCTTCTTCGGCCTTATTTTCTATCAAAGAAGAAGAGGTTTTTGTACCAATCAGGGCCCGTAAATCATCATTTACTTCCATCACCTCAAATACGGCAGTACGTCCTAAATAACCAGTATGCTTGCACACCTTACAGCCGGTACCGCGATACAATTTTATATCTTCAAGTTTTTTCTTAGGAAAGAAAGTTTTCATTACTTGCAGAAACTGTGGTGTTTCTTGGAGAGCAACAAGAGCCGGAATATCCGCTGCGGTTTTAGGGTAATTCATTTTACAATGTGGACAGACTTTTCTGACCAATCTCTGAGCAATAACCACATTTACTGATGAGGCTACCAAGAATGGCTCTATCCCCATTTCAAATAACCTGGGGAAAATAGTGGCAGCATCATTGGCATGTAAAGTTGAAAACAAAAGGTGTCCGGTCATACTGGCGTTCACAGCAATACTGGCGGTTTCATTATCACGAATTTCTCCCACCATAATTACATCTGGGTCCTGACGGACAATAGAGCGTAAACCATTGGCAAAAGTAATATTTTTCTTTATATTTACCTGAACCTGCTGAACTTTATCAATAGTATATTCTACCGGATCCTCCACTGTCACAATGCTAATAGGTAAAGCGGCTAAAATTTGAACCAAAGAATAAAGGGTAGTGGTTTTTCCGGCGCCAGTTGGCCCCACCACCAGGATCATACCGTACGGCTGAGTTATGGCTCTTTTTACTTTCAGAATATCTATTTCGTTTAAACCTAGATCCTCAAGCTGAATTTTCTTGGTTTTTTCTGACAAAATACGGAAGACGATATTTTCTCCATTGGTAATAGGCAAAATAGAAACACGAACATCAAACTCCATATTTTCTTTTTTATATTCAAAACGGCCGTCTTGGGTGGCATCACGTTCATCAGTTCGGAGGTGAGACATAATTTTTACTCTAAAAATAATCTTGTCATGCATCTCAGCGGGATACCTAACCACCTCATTTAAGATACCGTCAATTCTGAATCGAACAGATACTGTTTCATCAGACATGGGCTCAATGTGTACATCTGAGGCATTATTATCATAAGCATATTCCAAAAATTGATTGACCAGAGAGACCACGCTACTTTCATCATTGTGAACCTTATAATTCTCAATTAAATCAACAACATTTTTAAAGATGTTGTTTTTGTATGATTTAAAAGCCTCCAGCATCCCCAGCGGAGTGGCATAATAAACAGAAACACGGCCATCAGAAGACTGGTCCACATGTTTTATAAAATCAAAATTATTTGGGTTAGTGGTGGCTAAATTATAACCCTCTAGCGTTTTGGCAAAAACAACTGCTCCTTGAGCACGAGCTACAACCTCCGGTATCATTTCCAAGAGATCATCCTGAATATTCTCTTCTTTGAGATCAATAAAAGGAACTTTGTAAAATTTGGACATAGCCTCACCTATCATTTCATCTTTAATAAGCTCGGCTTTAACTAATGCAATTTCCACTGATTCACCCTTTTTAGCAGCCACAACCGCGATCTTGTCAAATGACGCCTCATTAACATAGCCCTCAGAGACCAATATTTCTTTTAATTTTTCAAGTGGTAATGACATTTTTTTATTAGAAATAAATTATTAAGCCAAATATTCAAGCCTACAATCCGCTCGTTTTCTATAACAAGCGGATAAAGGAGTGACTATCTAACAACTTCTATTTGATCCCCGTCATCAGCAATACTTCCTTCTCCAACAGAGTTTGGAGCACAAACAGAAATTCTACCGGTGTCAGAGTTTTGAACAACATAATAATCATTACTGCTCTCAACCGTAATTGGATCTACAGGTAGGTCAACTAGATAAATTGAATCAGTAGTTAAATCTGTTAGGGTTGTAGCTGCTGTATCAGTTATGTCACACTCCAAATCAGCGGTAGCCTCCTGAGCAATAGAGAGAGCAGTTAAATCACCGGCATTATCAATAGAATACTGATAAATAGCGTTCAAAATTGTTAGAACATCTGAACGTCTCTGGGCGTTACGAGCGTCACCCAGCTGTCTGGTGGGGTTAATAGCCAGGATAACTATACCAGCCAAGATAGCAATAATACCAACAACCAACAAGATTTCCAAAAGTGTGAATCCTTTTTTTAAATTTACTGACTTTGTCATTTTTTTCCCAAATTTAATTGAGTTATTATTTAGTAAACTAATAAATTGATAATAGCTTTTTAAGCTCTCTATATTATAGCAAGCCAATAGAATGACGCAATAGATAAAGTTATCCACATAATACTTTTTCCTACTCCGGATTTGACCACGCCCGGATGAGACCCAGACCAGTAAATGATTTGGTATAATTTAAGAATGAAGCGATGGAATCTGGATCCACATTTGAGAGCCTTAGTGTTGTCT
>CAZSCE010000005.1:4557-46697 GCA_964605355.1 uncultured Candidatus Saccharibacteria bacterium | reverse complement strand
ATTAATTAATAAACAAGATTAATAAAGAGAAATATAAAAGAGAGTTCCGACTTCTGATTAGTATACCAATTCTAAAGGACAAGTGTAAAGGACAGGCTGTGGATAACCTTTATTTTAGAACCTGTGCTAGAATTGATGGATGAAAATAATTCGGAAAATATATCAAATAGCCCTATATAGCTTTGCTATTATAGGCGCCATACTGATGGTGGGCTATGTGGCGTCAAAATCTGGGATTACCAGAGATGGTGGTTTGGTGGATAGCCAGGCTGATTATTATAACAGGAGCCGAAATTTGGGAGACAATAAAAATTATATTTGGCTAAACACTCCGGAATATGTTTCCCTAAAAGAATCCTTGAAAAATGAACGGGTGGTTTTACAGCGAGTAGAAAAAGAAACAAAAATAAAACCCCGCCTGCTTGTCAGTATTTTATTTGTGGAGCAGATAAGGCTTTTTACCACAAACCGGGAACTTTTTAAACAAATATTTGAACCTTTAAAAATATTAGGAGTGCAGAGTCAGTTTTCCTGGGGAGTTTTGGGTTTAAAACAAGATACTCTAATTCAAATTGAAAATAATTTAGCCAGTACCACTTCCCCATTTTATTTAGGCCCTGAATTTCAGAAAAGTTTGGATTTTGCCACTTCTACGGAAAATATAGACAGTGAGCGTTTTAATAGAGTGACGGATGAACATAACCACTATTATACCTACCTTTATGCGGCTATTCTTCTAAAACAGATTGAAAAACAATGGTTAAATGCTGGTTTCGATATATCAAATAAGCCGGAAATACTGGCTACCCTGTATAATATTGGCTTTGCTAACTCAAAACCCAATGCGTACCCTCAGGCGGGTGGCGCGGAAATAGAAATTGCCGGTACTAAATATAGCTTTGGGCAGTTAGCTTATGAATTTTATTATTCAAATGAGCTTCTAGATATTTTCCCAAGATAAACAACCGCCCCGGTTCGCAGACTCACCACCCCGCCTTGACTAAGGCGGGGAAAGGGAACCCTTAATTTATTCACTGTAGTTAAAAAAGTAAGCCCCCTTTCTCCTCCTAGATTAGGAGGAGTGGCGAAGCTTTGTGAGCCGAGGTGGTGGAGCTATTTAGCAGCCGCTACCCCTCTGGTCTCCGCAATGGCCTTGGCCACGTTTGGCGGAACAATATCATAGTGATCAAATTCCATGTTTACAGAGGCACGGCCTTCAGTCATAGAACGCAAGGTGGTAATATAACCAAACATTTCAGATAATGGCACCTTTGATCTGATGACTTTGTTCATACCACGCTCACTCATTTCTTCAATCACTCCGCGTTTAGAATTCAAATGTCCAGCCACGTCTCCCATGAATTTCTCTGGCACCACCACTTCTACCTTCATAATAGGCTCCAAAATAACTGGTTTAGCTCTCTTGGCGGCTTCCTGGAAGGCTTGTGAAGCGGCAATCTTGTAAGCAATTTCTGAAGAGTCCACATCATGATAGGAACCATAAGTTAATTCACAAGAAATATCAGTCATCTTGTAACCGGCCACCACTCCTCTTTCCATTCCTTCCACAATACCCTTTTCAACGGCTGGGATGAATTCTACCGGAATAACACCTCCCTTGATAGAGTTGATAAATTCAAAACCTTCTGAACGGCTAACATTTTTAGGAATCTTGGCGCCTTCCTCCAGTTTCTCTAACGGCTTGATAGTAATTTTTACGTGACCATACTGACCCTTACCTCCAGACTGCTTGATATATTTATGCTCAGCTTCAGCGGCGGCCGTAATGGTTTCTTTATAAGCCACCTGTGGTTTACCCACGTTTGCTTCTACACCAAACTCTCTTTTCATACGGTCAACAAGGATTTCAAGGTGTAATTCACCCATTCCTTTAATCACGGTCTCACCAGTTTCTGGATCAGACACAATTTTGAAAGTGGGATCTTCATCAGAAAGTTTCTTAAGCGCCATACCCATTTTTTCTTGGTCCACTTTGGTCTTTGGTTCAATTCTCAAGGAAATAACCGGCTCGGGGAAGACAATTTGATCAAGAATGATTGGATTAGCCTCATCACAGAAAGTATGGGAAGTTTTTGCTTCCTTCAAACCCACCGCGGCGGCAATTTCACCGGCATACACAATTTCTACTTCCTCTCTTTTATCAGCCTGCATTCGCACAATACGGCCCAATCTTTCTTTTCTACCGGTTGTAGAATTGTAAATATAAATACCCGGAGAAACGTTTCCAGAATATACTCTAAAGTAAGTTAGCTGACCGACGAATGGATCTGTTTGTAATTTGAAAGCCAAAGCAGAAAAAGGTTCCTCATCTGAAGCGTGTCTAAACACTTCCTCTCCAGTGTTTGGATTAATTCCCTTAACTGGTGGAATATCCATAGGTGAAGGTAAGTAATCTACCACGGCATCCAAAGTCAGCTGAATTCCTTTGTTCTTTAAAGCGGAAGCACACATTACGGGCACCAAAGTGTTTGCAATGGTGGCCTTTCGTAAAATAGTTTTTAAAGTCTCCAGAGGAATTTCCTTACCATCAAGATAATCAGCCATGGCGGCTTCATCCTGCTCCACAATTTTCTCTACTGTTTCTGCGCGGTATTTTTTAGCTTTCTCTAAATATTCAGCGGGAATTTCTTTTTCAATAATATTTTTACCCATTTCTCCTTCAAAGTAGAAGGCCTTCATTTTAAGTAGGTCAATCACCGCTTCAAACTTTTCCTCTTCACCAATTGGAAGTTGCATTCTGATGGCATTCTTGGTCAATCTATCCAAAATACTCTGATATGAACGCTCAAAGCTACCACCAGTTCGGTCAAGCTTGTTAATCAAACAAATACGTGGCACTTTACCATCATCAGCATAACGCCAGTTTGTCTCAGACTGTGGCTCCACACCCGCCACACCGTCAAAAACCACCACCGCACCGTCCAGCACTCTTAATGAACGCTTCACCTCAGCGGTAAAATCAATGTGCCCAGGAGTATCAATAATGTTAAACATGGTCTTTCGGCTCAGATCCAGACCCATGTATGAAGGCACCCAATAACAAGTAATAGCGGCGGAGCAAATAGTGATTCCGCGCTCTCTTTCCTGCTCCATCCAGTCTGTAGTAGTGTTTCCATCGTGCACTTCTCCAATTTTGTGGCTCTCACCGGTATAATACAAAATACGCTCAGACGTAGTGGTCTTACCCGCATCAATGTGAGCGATAATTCCGAAGTTCCTGACTTTCTCTAATGGATATACACGTGCCATATAATATTTGATTAATAATTAATAAAAAATAAACCCTCCCCTATTTAGTAACGGTAGAATACCCTAAAAGAAGTAAAATTGCAACAAAAAACTCCCTTTCGGGAGCTTTTCTTTTTTTGTTATTACCAAGCGAAGTGGGCAAAGGCTTTGTTGGCTTCGGCCATTCTCAATGTGTTTTCTTTCTTCTTGATAGCTTCACCTTCATTCTTGGAGGCGGCAATTATTTCATCAGCTAATTTCTTGTGCATTGGAGCGCCTTTTTTAGACCTAGCAGCCTCAATAATCCATTTCATAGAAAGGGCAGCGCGGCGTTCTGGACGGACTTCTACCGGCACCTGATAGTTGGCACCTCCCACTCTCTTGGAACGAACTTCTACGTTTGGAGCGGTGTTTGATAAGGCTAATTCAAAAATCTCCAGTGGATTTGCGGTTTTGGTTCTCTCTTTTATTTCATCCATCATATTATGAACAATTTTGCGGGCAATAGTTTTCTTGCCGGCTTCCATAATATAGTTCACAAATTTACTAACCTTTACGGACTTATAAATAAGATCTGGAACAATGGCTGGTTTTGCTTTTAATTTTCCTCGCATTTTATTTTTTATTTAGCGGCTACTTTCTTAGGCTTCTTGGCACCATACTGTGAACGACCCTTCATTCTCTTTTCTACCCCACCGGCATCAAGTACTCCACGAACAATAGTGTAGCGGAGACCAACGTCTTTTACACGTCCACCGCGTAGCATAACTACGGAGTGCTCTTGTAAGTTGTGACCCATACCTGGAATATAAGCAGTTACTTCCAAACCATTGGTCAAACGAACACGGGCAATTTTACGGATAGCGGAGTTTGGCTTCTTTGGAGTTTTTGTAGTTACTTTTACACACACGCCTCTTTTAAAAGGAGCATTATAATAAGTTGGTCTGTTCTCCAAACTGTTAAAACCTTTGGTGAGGGCAATAGCCTTTACCTTTCTTGGCACAGACTTTCTATTTCTCTTAATTAATTGATTTATCGTCGGCATATATTTGTCACGGCAATATACTATATTACCGAAAAAAAAGCAACTTTTTAGAAGGTATGGGGTGCCCTAGGGTTTCTCAATATTATAAATATTTGTAACCTCCCTGGGGGTGAGGGCTCGATCATAGAAACGCAATTCATCCATCACTCCGTCAAAACCTTTATACTCCGCCGGATAGTCTCTAGTTCCTAACCAGGCCCCAACCGTAAGAGTTCCTCCGTTACGAACATGCTCAGACACATTATTAGCAGTATTACAAGAAACACCATTAACATATAAGGTGAGGTCAGTTCCTTGGGTGCAAACTATGTGTGTCCATTGATCTAGAGGTACTATCTCTGATTTAATACATTGAACAGTACTGTTGACCCAACTGTCTCCAGAATTATAGTTACAGGTGAGAGACCCGGAGCCACCACCAGTTAAAGAAAGGTTTGCTAGTAATTTGTCACGATAAATTGTCCACTGACCTGCTGTTGGATAACTTCTGGGCTTTATCCAGACGGATGAGCTATAAGCAGTAGTAATATTAGGGTTAGCAAAGGTAATATAATCCCCCGTAAAACTATCAAAATCATATGCGGTGTCTGCCTCATTTTTTATGCCTGGAACTAAAGTTACGTCGGTAATCACCCCATTGTTTGACCCCACAGAATCATCCGCATTACCATCAAACGGCCAATAGGAAATAAGACCATTTGTGGGTATCTCTAGCGGTGGTGGCACACACGTCCCGGTCACCCCAAACAGCACGGTGCCGGTGGCAACATTAGCTGGTATTAAATCAGGGTCAATGACGGTCAAATCAGTGGTGGTGCCATAAATACCAGCGGGGAAAATTCCGGTGTCTAAATCATTTTCCAATAGAGTTATGTGTGGCGGTATAGCATCCCAGATTTCTGTGAGAGTTTTAAAAGTACCAGCGGGGGCCAAGGTGGGGGCAAAATCATGGGTAGTGGCTTCTGTGCCAGCATTTATTTTATTATATATATCTGAGAGAGTATAGAAGCTACTATCTGGGCTGGCTGGATCTGGAGTAAAGGTGCCAGCAAAAACAACTCCTCCTAAAAAGAGGATTCCAAGAAATATTAAACCGTACAATTTCTTTAACATAATATTTTACGGGGCAGTACATTCAAAGGCACCTATAACACCAAATATAGTGGTCCCTAAAGCAATATTTTCTGGAGCAAGTCCCGCTTCAGTTATATCAGTTAAGGTAGTGGTGGCATAAATACCGGCCGGTAAGGTGGTAGTGGAACCATCTATGGTTTGATAGGCCGGAATAACATTATAAATGTCACCCAAAGAATGCATGGAGTTTTCTGAGACAGAGAGAGTGGGGGCTAAAGTATGGGCTGAATATTCATAAGTGCTAGAGGAAACCTTTTGATAAACATCTTCTAATGTATACCCAGTAAAGGCTGGTGCGCCAGTATCTGGCTCTATGTTACCCGCCAAAACTACACCACCTAAAACCAGAATAAGGGCGGTGATATTTAAGAAGATGTTTTTATATTTATTTAACACACCATTATTATAACATGAACCTCGTCAATGAAAAAACGGCATTAGATATAAAACCACCAAAGAAAACAATAACAATAACCAGGAAATAGAAACCATATCTCTCAAGGGCCACTAAATGGTGCTCATAACGATAAGGGACCAGGGAGAAAAGTATTTTAGAGCCATCTAGAGGAGGAACCGGGATTAAATTAAAGACGGCCAGAGTAATATTGAGAAATACAATATAAACCATTAAACCAATAGCGGTATTAGTAAAAAGGTGTGCGCTAAATTTTATAATTACAGCAAAGACAATAGCAATAGCTAAGTTAGTCAGAATTCCCGCAATAGAAATACAAAATTCCCCCATGCGTCTATTTCTTAAATTATAGGGATTATAAGGAACAGGCTTGGCCCAGCCCATCAGAAATCCGGAATTAGTAATGTAGAGCAAAAGGGGCAAGATAACAGAGCCAAACATGTCTATATGTCTGAGTGGATTTAGGGTGAGACGCCCTTGATTTTTAGCGGTAGAATCACCAAAAGCATACGCCGCCGCGCCATGCGCCACTTCGTGAGCCATCACGGAAATAATAAGTATTAAGATTTGAAAAATGAAACTTGTTTCCATGTCCTTGAATTATTTTAACTACTATGATAGCATAGCACAACTGAGTTAAATAATAAAAACCAATGGCCAAAGTCTGTGCAATAACAAAAAAAGGATCAATCATGGGAGGCGGGTATTCAAACAGAACCCGTGCTACTAAATTTAACCCTACCGGTATGGTCCGTAAATACCCTAACCTTCAGAAAAAGAAGGTTTATGTTCCGGAATTAAAGAAATCCTTTATCCTAACTATTTCCACCCGCGCCATAAAAACTATTCAAAAAAACGGCGCCTACGCCACCTTAAAGAAGGCCGGTATTATAAAATAAACAAAAGAAAAGGCGTCCCGATACCCATCGGGACGCCTTTTTTACTGCCCTTTTACCGCCCTCCTTTTTCCCATTTTTCCAGATACACACCAGACTTCTCGGCCGGCCCTCGCTTAAACTCATACTGTATAGCTTTTTTAAAGCAAGGGATAGCCACCGCCGCCAAGACAGCAATTATCACCAAAGTAATCAACAAATCACCCGGGCCCGAATCATACCCATTACCATACGCCATATTCCTCAACTCCTCCTGTTAAAAAATTAAGAACTTATATTTTCCGTAAATAAATATAGCGGAAATTTAATAGATAATCAATAGCTACTGATATATTTACCGTCTGATTCAAACCTGACCATTCCCCCACCAAGAGTTTCTAAAATTATAGTTTTATATTTATTTAAAACAGCCAAGGCTTCCGGTGCGGGGTGCCCATACCTATTATCTAGTCCGGCCGAGATAACGGTAAAGTCTGGTAAAGCGGTACTGACAAAAATATCCGAGTTAGAATTTTTAGAACCATGGTGCCCCGCTTTTAGCACATCACTTTTTAAAAAGTTACCGTACTTGCCTACAATATACTTCTCCACCGCCAAGGGTGAGTCCCCAGTTAATAATACGGAGTTTTCATTATAAATTAATTTACCCACAATAGAAGAATCATTTGTCTCCCACCCCGCGGTATTTTGATTGGGAAAAAGGATATCAAATTCCACCTCTGACCCCAAGGCTATTATTTCCGGCTTAATAATTATTTCTTTCTTAATATTTTTGGCCTTTATTAAATCAGTAAACTCGGCATAAACCGCAGAAGTAGAGGTGGTATTATTTAAAACCACCAAACCTACATTATATCTTTTTAATACTTCAACCAAACCGCCAATATGATCTTGATCAGCGTGGGTGGCCACCACCACATCAATAGACCGGTCATAAAACGGCATCACCAGCCCCAATTCCCGCAGAACACTATTATTAGGGCCCCCATCTATTAGCATCTGCACCCCGCCCGGCGCCGTTACAAATATGGCATCCCCCTGCCCGACATCTAAAAAATCAACCAGCATTTTATCCTGACTGGTGTGAGTAACCGCATAAAAAACCAAGACATTAATAAACACTAAAAATAATATGAAATATAGTTTAAAATGTTGTTTGAAGTTTTTCATACATTCTGGATTTCTCCCGTGCCCGCCAAATAATTATAAAGTATATAACATATATTAAGACGGCTAAACCTAGGGGGAAATTTTTTATAGCAAGGGAGGCAAAAGGTGCATGAGAAAATAAATATATTACTCCCAACATATATGATAATAATAGTGAACAAATAAAAGCTATGGGTATGGCCAGAGTGATAGAAAAAAGGGCTATTAAGCCAGTCATAAAACCCAAAAGCATGATAAGTGGCATGACTGGTAAAATAAAAACGTTGGTAAACAAGCCATAAATAGAAAGCAGTCCCATTTTGTAAAATAGAAAGGGCAAAACAAAGATCTGCGTGGAAATAGAGGCCACAATTAATTCTCGTAATTTATATTTCTCCGTAATAAAAGTCATCTTCTTTTCTACAATTGGTGACACATAAATCAGAGCCAAGGTGGCCAGAAAAGACAGCTGAAAAGAAATATCAAAGACCAATACTTTTGGATTTTGAATGAGCATAAAGACTCCCGCCAGGATTAAAGCACGTCTAATATCATATTTTCTATTAGTAGTTTTAGCCAGGAGAACCAGCAAGGCCATAATAGAAGCCCGGATCACAGTGGCGGTTCCTCCGGTCATAATGGCAAATAAAATAATGCCCAAGACGCCAAATGATACAGCAAAAGCGCGCGGTAAAAATGCCAGAGCAATCATAATGCCGTCAGCCACAATGGTAATATTGTAACCAGACAAAGCCACAATATGTGATACGCCGGCAATCCGGAAATCATTCTGTAAATCTTTACCCAAAGAATTCTTGGCGCCTAACAATAACCCGCCCAAGAGTGATGACTCTGGCTCTTTTATTAATAAATTTACTTTATTCATAAAAGCTTTTTTAAAGGCAAATAATTTAGTTTTAAGAAAAGAACCATGACCGGCAGAAAGTGTTTGCACCTGCGCAAAGCTAACTTGATAAAAAATATCATCTTTGGCCAGATAACCAATATAATCAAATTCATTACCAGTATCAGTCTCAAAATTCTCTGGTTGTTCTAATTTGCCTTCCACCTGGACCATATCGCCATATTTAAATTCTGGAAAAAGGCCAGTACTGACCAAAACCTTTTCAGGGCCAACCTGAACAGTTAGTTGGGTGGTTTTATCCTTGACCGCTGGCTCATCTATTACTAATCCAGTCAGATTAACTTTTTCCCCAATCTGATTTTGCAGAGGACTGACGGCGCTCACTTCCTTTATTTCATACCGCAATATTCCCAAGCTAAATGAAAAGATAAAAAAGGTTAGTAAAATAATTTGCCTACTATTTTTAATAATAAATCTCCCGTAAATAAACATAACCAAAGATAAGAGAAGGAAAAACAGAAAAAAAGAAAAACCCATTTTAAAAAATGAGCTTAAAAAAATACCGGCCGTAAACCCAGACGCCAAAACATAAAAGATTTTATTATCCATTCAAGCCCCAGCTACGGATAATTTCCTTTTCCTCAATTTCTGATATCGCTTTTTGAAATTTTACCCCCCTCACCCCTTTTACTCGCTTTTCACACTCCGGCCAGGTTTTATCTATATGTAATACGCCGTTAACCAAGCTTAAATAACTATAAGCCTTGGCATTACTCCGGTGACTCTTTGATTTCTTATCCGCTTTTAACCCTTCATCATGACCCACATCTAATATATTTATTTTATAATCAGTCAGTGTGCCCTTATATAAAAGCACTTTCTCACCCACCGCCAGGGCTGAGGCTATCTCATCACAGCGCTCATTCACCTTCACGCCAATATGCCCACCCACATAATGCCATTTAATCTTTTTATTTTCGGCGGCCTCGGCTAATTTTTCCCATAAATCTTTATTAAGCACATCTTTCTTTTCCTTGGTCTGCCAATTATTTTTCTGCCAACCAAAAATCCAGCCCGTCATTCCATTTATCACATATTTAGAATCCGTATAAATTATTATTTCTTTACCCGTCAACATACGACGTTGACGGATTTTTTCTAAAGCCTTTAAAGCCCCAGTCAATTCCATCCGGTTATTAGTTGTGTGTTTCTCGGCACCCCCTAATTCAAGCACTCCCTCGCCTTTCAGCTCGCAAGAATTATTCTGAATAATGACGGCGGCCCACCCTCCCGGTCCCGGATTCCCCTTTGACGCCCCATCGCAAAATATTATTATATTACTTTCCTTGGTCATAAAAAAGATTATAGCATAATTTCTAGATCCACAATTCTGAGTCTTAGTTCCGTAAAACCGCGGAAGGTGGATTTTTCAAAGTTGGCAAGGAGACTAATAGTGTCACCAGCTTTTAATTCCGTGCCGTAGCTGTCCATCTTTTGAAAAAAACCAATAGCTTTTACCGCCTTGCCCCGAGAGTTTTCAAAAATTATTTCCAAATGATTATTTTCTTTACCAAAATTTTTCACGCTTTTTATTTCCACTTTTTCAAACAAGAAAAGTGGTTTAGGGTTCCCCACACCAAACGGCGCCAGTTTTTCTATTAACCGGTAATTATCATTATTAACTTCATCTAGAGTCAGTTTCATATCGGCAATTATTTCTTCCGGCACAAAATTACTGTTCAAAGTTAATTTTTCATATGAAATTTGTAATTTTTCTTCCAGCAAATGCACTTTTTCTGACACCACGGAGAAACCACCGGACATGGTGTGCCCGCCAAACTCTTCAAATATACCCGGCTCCACCCCATTCATTATTTCAATTAAACTTGCAGAGCCATCAGACCGGCAGGAACCTTTTAAAATATTCCCCCCATCTCTCCCCCATAAAAACACCGGACAGGAGTGATCATCCACCAAAGAGTTTGCCACTAGCCCCAGAAGTGACGGTTTCCAATCAGGATTCCCAATCACCAAAACTTTCTTGTTAGGGCCAGCCTCCAAACGCCCCCGCATTATCTTGCGTACCTCTTTTACCATACTGGCCACCACGCCTTTACGCTCACTGTTTATCTGATCCAAATGCCTAGCACAAATATCAGCCTCTTCATCCGTCTTGGCCACAAAAAGTTTAAACGCATCCTCTGGATCCCCCATCCTGGATGCGGCATTTATCCGGGGGGAAATGGAAAAGCCAATATCATCTTCCGTAATCCCGGACTGCTCTATTTTTAACAATCTTAATAATTTTACAAGTCCCAAGCGCGGTGACTTCCGTAATACCTTCAGCCCATAATAGGCTAGAGCCCGGTTTTCACCCACCAAAGGCACCATATCTGACAAAGTGGCAATCCCCACCATATCCAGTAGCCACTTTTCCCAGCCTTCATTAACCGCAAAACTTAAAGGGGTGGAAATTTCCTCGGAGCGATTAGTCCGCGTTAAGCGTAGAGGATTTTTCCTCCCCTTTAAGTTTGTTATCACAGCCTGCACTAATTTAAAAGCCACCCCGGCACCACATAAATTTTTAAACGGATACTCACAATCATTTCTCTTGGGGTCTATCACGGCCAGGGCCTTTGGTAATTTATCTTTTGGCTCATGATGGTCCGTCACAATCAAATCTATTTTATGTTTGGCTATCAAATCCGCCTCCGCCAAATCAGCTATCCCGCAGTCCACAGTAATAATCAATTTTACTTTATCTTTTTTAAATTCGGCTATTGCCTCTTCATTCAAACCAAAACCCTCATCATGCCGGTGTGGAATATAGTTTATAAAATCAATATGCCCAATTTTCGTAAAAAAATCATGCAGAATCACGCCCCCGGGAATACCATCAGCATCATAGTCACTAAAAATAACAATTTTCTCTTTTTTCTCTATGGCGGTAATGATTCGCGCCCCGGCCTTGTCCATATCCTTCAGTAAAAATGGGTCATGCAAATCCTTTTCATAATCCGGCGCCAAGAAACTATCCGCCTCCGCCTTAGTCTTTATTCCCCTATTTAAAAACAAAATACGTAAAAACTCCGGATAACCAGCCAGGCTCTCCTGCTCTTTCTCTTCTCTTATTTTTGACTTAAATTTGGGCACTAGGTGATTATAGCAGAATTTAATGCTAAAATACC
Source organism: uncultured Candidatus Saccharibacteria bacterium (assembly GCA_964605355.1). Lineage (GTDB taxonomy): Bacteria > Patescibacteriota > Minisyncoccia > Phycocordibacterales > GWA1-40-21 > CAIJXO01. The sequence goes on along the minus strand of CAZSCE010000005.1, from coordinate 34,756 downwards.
CTTATGAAAAAAGAAAAAGACTGCATATTTTGTAAAATCATTGCCAAAGAACTCCCCGCTAAATTCCTGTTGGAAACAAAGGATTTGGTGGTAATTCAGGATGCTAGGCCTTCTGCGCCGATACACCATTTGATAATACCAAGGGAACATATAAAATCTATAGCTGACTTAGAAGAAAAAGATGCCAAAATAATTGGAGAGATGTTTTTGACCGCTAGAGATGACGCAGAAAAAGCCAAACTGACCGGTTATAAAACTGTATTTAACGTAGGTCGGGATGGAGGACAAATTATTGATCATTTACACCTACATTTACTTGGCGGGTGGGTTAAATAATACTCTCTATTTGAAAAAATCTGTTGAAGGTGACTTTTTTAAGGGCTACATTTTCTATTTTTTTACTTTCGGGATTTACCTCTACCTCTAATAATCCACCCCATCTGGTTTCTGGGGAAAAATATTGATCAAAAATAAAGTTACCTAAACTATAAGCAACCCAAACGTTTTTATATTGTTCCAGCGTTTGCACCACATGCGGGTGTGCCCCCACCACCAGATCTGCTCCAGCCTCTATGGCGGTTTGGGAAACAATTTTTTGATATCCATTTGGCTCTGTTTGATATTCTTCCCCAAAGTGAAAATAAGTAATCACCAAATCATTACCGGCTTTGGCTAATGAAATAGCCGTTTTCATTTGTTCAATATCAATACCAGCAAATTCATTAAATGATAAAATTACAATCTTTACCCCATTTATTACAAAGGGGTCAGGTCCCGCCAGCCTTAAATTATTATCCACCAGCCTGGTTTTAGTATCCACTACTGCATCCAGCCCATAATTATAAATATGATTATTATCTATGGAGAAACCATTAAAACCTATTTGTTTAAGTATAGGTAAAACAACAGGATCCATTCTAAAAGAATAAATACCCCCACCGTCTGTCCCCTTATCAGAAACCGGCCCTTCCAGATTTCCAAAAAGAAAATTATAATTTTGCAGTTTTTCCAGTACTTTTATAAATAATTCACCATAATCCCCACCAAAATTTTTATTAACAGAATATTTCACCCCTCGGTCCATCATTATATCCCCCATAAAGGCCAGTTTAATATTTGGTCTCGGTTCACTAAATTTAATTTTTATATTTTCTAGCACAATACTTTTTTGTGGCCAATCAAAGTTAAAGAAGCCTACCAAAATGGTACAAATAACAACAACCACTAAAATAGTCCAAAGAATAACTCTCTTAAATTTGATCAACATTTTTTAATAGTTCGCCAAACTTTTTAAAGTTTAGGCTAACGTGCCCCACCAAAAGCCCGGCTACTTCACCCTTTTCAATAATATCTTTAGCGTTTTCCGGCCCAACGGAGCCACCATAAAGAATAGGCACTGGTATTATCTCTTTTGAGCTATATATTTCTGCTAAAACTTTTTTGATAAAAATAGTGGTCTCATGAATATCACCAGGCCTCATGGCCTCTTCATCATTTTTACCAATAGCCCAGACCGGCTCATAAGCAATCACTATTTTTTTCAAATCCTTTTTGGATAATTTACCTAAAGAATTTATTATTTGGCTTCGTAGAAAATGTAAATATTCACCATGTTCATCACGTACTTTTTCCCCAATACAGAGAATGGGTTTCAAGCCGGCCTTGATAGCAGAAATTATTTTTTTGGCCACCATGGCATCCGTCTCCCCTAATTCTCGCCTTTCTGAATGACCAATGATTACATAGCTCTCACCAGAAAGCATGGCGGAACCAATTTCACCGGTAAAAGAACCTGATTTCTCCCAAAAAACATCCTGCGCCCCTAAAATTAATTTAGAATCCGCTAGTTTTTCCAAATCAGACAGATAAACAAACGGCGGACAAACCACCACTTTGGTATTTTTCAAATCCTTAGCTACATTTTTTGTACCCTTAAATATTTCCTTGGCCTTTTCTGCCGTCTCCGGATTCATCTTCCAATTCCCCACCACCAATATCTTTTTAACCTGAGCTTGTCGAATAATATTTTTCTTCATAGGAGTAATTATAGCCTAAAAACCTAAAGAAGGATAACTGCCCTGCACTAGAGTCCATATACCCTCAGACCATCCGGCATCCGTAAAAGTAGCTGGTGTCTGCATAGCCGCGGTGGTGGTTCCGGTGCCCCCACCAAGCGTCGTCCCGACAGTGGAGGTTTCAATATCCCAAAATGAACCGGGGTAATCACCGCCCACAAACATGCCGGTTAAACCACCAACAGAAGTACCGCCGGATAACTTACTAATAGAAAAAGAAGAACTAGCAACACCACCATAATGCCATCCAGTTAAACCACCAATCCCTTCACCAGAACCGTCCACATCTCCTGTAGAATAGCAATCTATCATTAATCCACCAAGAAACTCGCCAGTTAAACCCCCAACATAACTAGTACCGGTGACACTCGCGGTTGAATATGACCTTGAAATAGTTCCTCCACTATCACCATAATATCCAATAAATCCACCAGTTAGGATACCACTACCGGAAACTTCTCCTTCAGAATAAGAATTAGAAATATTACCTCCCCCATACCCAATCAAGCCACCTGCATAATTAACACCAGAAACGGTTGCGGAAGCATAAGTATTATTAATCTCAGCTTTTGGAACAGCATTAGAAACAACATATCCAATTAGTCCACCCGCTCCAGAAGTAGAGCCAGCCACAACCGCGTCAGCAGAATATGAATCACTTACTGTTCCAGAATATTGAGCACCAATCAAGGTACCAACAGAACCTTTACCGGTTACCCTGGCATTAATTAGACCGAGGTTAGAAACACTTCCACTATTAACATACGCAAATAAACCAACGCCATTAAGATTTGGTTTATTAATAATTAAATCAGAAATGGTTTTGCCACCCCCATTAAAACTACCGGAGAGGGGGTGATTATTTAATGCATCACAATCATTATCATCTCCACAATCTCCAATTGGGGCCCACTCATTGCCTAAACCACCATAACCGGGAGAATTAGAATCTAAATCATTATTTAAGACATAAAACCAGCCTAAATTTTGTCTCACGCTATTAAGCTGTGCCCAAGTACAAATATGATAAGGGTCGTCAGCGTCTAATCCGCTTCCACTTCCACATGAAGCATCATACGTCCCCACTGCCCCTAAATAAGTAATGTCTGGATTTACGCTGGAGGATTTCTCATTACCTAAATCTACCAGAGCATTATAAATATCCGTCAGGGAATGCATAGAGTTTGTGGGAGCTCCGGCAGGTGAATCATCATGAGAAGCCGCGGTGGTGGTAGAGTTTTGATCAATCAAATTCCAAATGTCTTCTAGGGAGTAACCAGTAGGGTCTCCGGCAGTACCGGACGGAGTGAGAGAAGAAGCAATAATGGTAGTGGTGGCATAGGCGGGATCTGGGGTGTCATAAGCACCAGTGACTCCTAGATAGACAGTGCCAGTAGCCACATTTTCTCTTTTGATTAAGTTAGCCAGGTCAGCATAGATTTGGGAAACAGAATATGAAGAAGTGGCTGTGGGGCTGGAATCTGGAAATAAATCATGATCCCCTTCTGTAGCGGTAGTATTGTTATGAATTAATTTATAAATATCCTCCAGGGTATACATGGTGGAGTCTGGTTCACCAACGGCGGAATCAATATCACCAGCTAAAACAAAAATAGTAATGAGTAGGGAGAGGGTGAGAAAAATGGGAATTAAAAATTTTTTAAGCTTCATAGGGATAATTATAACACAAAACACTTGCTCCGCGTAACTTATTTAGCCCTGTAAATAAGCAGACCAGTGTGTTAAAATAGATAATAGAATATGTGCAAAAAAAGTTTAAAATCTAAAGCTGGTTTTACATTAGTAGAGGCCCTGGTTGGAACAGCGGTTTTTATGATTTTAGTTGTTAGTGTTTATCAAACTTATACTATTGTCCTAAATACCGTCAGTAATTCAAGGGCTAAAATCATGGCTACCGCTCTGGCCAATGAACAGTTTGAGATTGCGAGAAATTTACCTTACTCTGCTGTAGGTACAGTAAACGGTGTTCCTAGTGGCAAAATAACAGCTATTCAAAGTCTAACCCGTGATGGCAAAGATTTCACTGTTGGAACTACTATTAGAAGTATAGATGACTCTTTTGATGGCACCATAGCCAGCACCACAGACCTTTCCCCGGCTGACTATAAAATAGTAGCATTAGAGATTTCCTGTGATTCTTGTAAAAATTTCTCCACTCTTGCTTTCACTTCAAACATTGGCCCTAGAGATCTGGAAAGTGAGTCTACAAATGGTTCTTTATTTATTAGAGTTTTTGATATAAATGCCATGCCTTTGTCAGAAGCAAATGTGCATATCACAAACAATGATATTTTTCCCTCACTTTCTATAGATGATATGACAAACAATGACGGCCTACTACAAATTGTAGATGCTCCACCCGCTGTTGGTTCATATAATATTACCGTTTCCAAAGATGGGTACTCCACTGAAAAAACCTACAAATCTGGCGAGGTAGAAAACCCAAATCCTAATGATTCAAACCCCACCGTAGTAGTGAGACAACTTACCCAGATCAGTTTCTTTTTAAACTATGTCCGTGATTTAAATATTTTAAGTCAAAATGAAAAATGCGAGCCTGTTTCCGAAATAGATTTTACTTTAAAAGGGACCAGACTGATAGGGACCGATCCCGATATTATAAAATATAATGCTACCAATACCACAGAGACTTCTGGTGAGAAATTAATTCCTAATTTAGATTATGATACTTATTCTTTAACCATGGATAATCCTGACTTTGCTTTATTAGGCACCGCTACAAGCACAAGTTTTGTTTTAAATGCCAGTTCCACTGGAGAAATTAAGTTTACTTTGGCACCAAAGCTTGCAGGCAGTTTACTAATTACCACCAAAGATGGTGCTGGCCTCCCTCTTTCCGGGGCTAATATAGAATTACTCATAGGCACAAGCACAATAACTACAGAAATTACTGGTCCAGGGACAGCCGCTTGCCGGCCAGAAGGTCAGGCTTTGTTTACTAATCTAATTCCAGAAACATATAATATCATTATCACTAAAACTGGCTATCAAAATTATACTGGCACTTTAAATCTGGATGCTACTTGGCAAGAAAAAGAAATAATTTTAAATCAATAATTTTATGCTGAAAGAAATTTTAAATAAAAAAAATAATTTAAAACAAGGCTTTACTCTAGTAGAAATACTTATCACTATTTTTATTATCACTTTGATTGGCCTAGCTGTAGTGAATTTCCAGATAGATATTTTTAGTTTAAATAAAATTTCTTCAGACAGTTTAAATGCGCAGACAGACGCTCGCAAGGCCCTGAAAGTTATGAGTGCTGAACTGCGTTCTATGTCCCCCTCTAATAATGGCTCATATGCTATGGCTTTGACTGCCACTTCTTCTCTCACTTTTTATATGGACAATGATAGTGATAATTTAAAAGAGCAAATCCGCTATTTTCAAAGTGGTACTAATTTAAAAAAGGGCGTGATCAAACCCTCTGGCACGCCCTTAACTTATAACGGTGCAAATGAGGTAATAACTAACCTAGTTAGTGACCTGGCAAACAGCTCTTCTACCCCAATCTTTTATTTTTATGACACAAATTATGATGGGACAACCGCCCCTCTTTCTACGCCAATAAATATTCCTTCTGTCAGATTAATTAAAATTAATATTTTTATTGATAAAGATATTAACAAAGCTCCCGCTCCAATAAATGTTACTACTCAAGTATCCCTTAGAAATTTAAAGGATAATTACAATGATTAATAATTATTTAAAAAAGAAAAATAGTGGCTATATATTGATTCAAGTAATTGTTTTTGCTTCTATTTCAGTCTATATTTTAGGCGCCCTGGTTAGTTGGGCCGTAGTAAATGTCAAAGCTTCAAAATCAGCCTCTAATAGTGAACAAGCCTTGCAGATTGCTGAAGCCGGTATTGATTATTATCGCTGGCATTTAGCTCACGCCCCTACTGATTTTCAGGATGGTATGGCCACCTCTGGTCCATATGTCCATAATTTTAGTGATAAAAGTGGAAATATTATTGGGGCTTTTACTCTTAATATTACTCCTCCCAGCCTAGGCTCTACCCTGGTCACTATAGAATCCACCGGAAAAATAACTTCTGATTCAAATATTTCCCGAGCAATAAAAGTAAAATTAGCCAAGCCATCTATGGCCAAATATGCCGTAGCGGCTAATGCTGATATGCGTTTTGGCGCAGGAACAGAGATCTTTGGCCCTATTCACTCAAATGGTGGGATCCTTTTTGACGGCCTGGCCCATAACATTGTCTCTAGTAATAAAGAAACCTATACTGATCCGGATTATCATACAAATGAATACGCTGTTCATACTATGGTCAGCCCACGTGATCCCGCTCCACCAAGCACTTTACCAGAAAGACCAGATGTCTTTATGGCTGGTAGACAATTCCCCCTACCCCAGGTAGATTTTTCCGGTATCACAGCTGATTTAGCCCAAATGAAAATTGAGGCTATAGCTAATGGTTACTGGAAAGCCAATTCTGGAAAAAGCGGTTATCATATTATTTTAAAAACAAATAATACTTTTGATTTAAAAAAGGTAAAAAAAATACTCCTAGATAGTGATTGTGGAGAGACCTGGAGTATTGATACGGAGGATTCAGCGGTGAATTACCCTATGCCAACCAATGGTATTATTTTCCTGGAGGATAATGTGTGGGTGGATGGTCAAATAGATGGTAACCGCCTGACAATAATAGCGGCGGTTGTGCCAGAGGACATAGCTTCTAAGAAAAATATTACAATTAACAAAGATTTACTTTATACCCATTATGATGGCACAGATGTAATAGGGCTTATAGCGCAGAATAATATTAATGTTGGCCTAGAAAGTGAGGATGATTTAAAAATTGACGCCGCCTTAATTGCCCAAAAAGGCCGGGTAGGCAGATATCAATATTCTTCATCATGCTCTTCCACCTACTACAAAAGGCAGACCCTTACCCTATATGGCATGATTGGTACATATTTACGTTATGGTTTTGCCTATACTGATGGCACCGGTTATCAAATTAGGAATTTAAATTATGATGCTAACTTACTTTATGCCCCACCACCATCCTTCCCTCTCACATCTGATCAATACGTCACGCTCTCTTGGGAGGAAGTAAAATAGGATTGAATAAATATTTTAGATTAAACATTATCCATCACAGAATATATTGGAGTGACCATAGAGAGGGCAAAGAAGCCCACGGCAATACCAATAATCACCATGAGTACCGGTTCAATAATAGTGGAAAGATCTTTGGTTCTTTCCTCTACATCAGTTTCATAAAATATTGCTACTTGTAAAAGCATGGCGGCCATATTTCCTGTCTCCTCACCCACACTCATCATCTCCCCCACAAAAGTGGGATACAAGTCCGGATTTCTCATAAAAATACCGGAAATATTTTCTCCTTTTTCCACCACTTTCCCCGCCTCCTCTAATACCTGCCTATAATAATGGTTACTTACCATATCCTTGGTAATTTGAATAGAACTAGCCACCGGCACACCAGCTATTAATAAAGAGGAAAGTGTTCTCGCCACTCTGGCGGCATTGGCCTCCCTAATTAATTCCCCCACCAGCGGTAACTTTATGACTATCCTGTCTCGAATTCTCTTTCCCACAACTGTTTTTAGTCCGAAATAAAAACCAGAGGCAATACCTATAATAATAAGTAGGGTCAGAAACCAGTGACCGGTGAGAAATTCACTTAAAAATATTATAAATTTAGTACTGGTTGGCAATTCTGTATTTAATTCTTTAAAAGTTTCTGTAATGCCCGGTACCACAAAAATAAACATGAGAATTCCCACCACAATCATCACAGAAACAATCACCGCCGGATAAATCATGGCGCCTTTTATTTTCTTTTGTAAACGGTAAGTTTTATCCATCTGGATAGCCACATTGGCCAAAGCGTCAGACAAACTACCACTTTCCTCTCCCGCCTTGGTCATGGAAACAAATAAATTTGAAAAAATATTTGGGTGATCAGCCATAGCCGCGCTCAGAGTTCTTCCCTTTTTAATTTCCAAATTAATATTTTCCACCAGACTTTTAAAACGGGCCTTGTTACTCTGCCTTTCAATAACTGAGAGGGCGCGGCTCAGGGACAATCCCGCCTTGGTCATAGAGGATAAATTTTTAGCAAAAGCAATTTTTTGCTCTGTATTAACTCTACCAATAAAACTAAAAATATTAAGTAGGTAATTTTCAATTTTATTAGATTTTATTTCTGTAGCCGAAATCAACATACTCCCTTGAGCTTTTAATTCACCATACAAATTAAACTTACTCTGGGATTCCGTGGTGCCCTCATACCTTTCCCCGTTATTTTTTATGGCCTTATATTTAAAATGCATATTATTCTGAGATAACCCGGAGAACCTCTTCAATAGTAGTCACTCCTTGGACGGCCTTAAAAATACCGTCTTCTATCATAGAGAGCATGCCTTCTTTTTTTGCTTGCTCATTTATTACATCATCAGATTTCCCAGAAATTACTAATTCTTTTATTGTCGGAGACATTTTTAGCACTTCACAAATACACACTCGGCCACTAAAGCCGTCTTTGGAGTCTGTAGAAGCCTTGGGTTTATAGAAATAAATAGTTTCCATGGTATCCTTGTCACCAATAATTTTTTCCTTTTTCAAAAAACTTAAAACTCTTTCTAAATTCACAATTTTACCCAGGGATTCTATTTCCGGTTTGGTTAATAAATATTTTTCCTTGGTATTATTTAGCCTTCTGATCAAACGCTGAGCAATAATTACTTTTATGGTGGAAACTATCAAGAATGGCTCAATTTTCATATCCATGAGTCTGGGCATGGCGCCAGCGGCGGAATTTGTATGGAGAGTAGATAACACTAAATGCCCCGTGAGGGCGGCATTTATAGCCAGAGAGGCCGTCTCATTATCACGGATTTCCCCCACCATTATTATATCCGGATCCTGACGGACCAAAGAACGTAAACCGTTAGCAAAAGTAAAACCAATTTCCGGCTTGACCTGAGTCTGATTTATTCTATCCATCTGATATTCCACCGGATCTTCAATGGTAGAAATATTTACATTTGGCGTGTTTAAAAGATCAAGTAGTGTATACAGGGTGGTAGTTTTTCCGGAACCAGTGGGGCCCGTGGTAAGTATCAAACCAGTGGTTTGCTTTATGGCTTCATGTAAAACCTCCATACCCTCACCATGAAAACCCATAGCATCTAAAGTAAGCCCGGCGGCATTCTCTCGGAGTAGTCTCATCACCGCTTTTTCACCAAAATAAGTAGGGAGTACGGAAACACGGAAAGAAACACCTTCATCATTTACTTCCATTTTAAACCGGCCGTCTTGAGGTAAGCGCCTTTCATCTAATTTTAAATTAGCTAATACTTTTATTCTGGCAATAATACTCTGGGCCACACTTTTAGGCAGAACCATGGCATCATGCAAAATACCATCTATGCGGTAACGGATTAGTAATTCATTTTCCATCACCTCAATATGAATATCCGAAGCATTTTGTAAAATAGCGTGTTTTAATAAAGTATCCAAGATTCTGATCACTGGTAAATCCTCAGCCATCTTTTTCAAATCCTCTCCCACATTGATACCACCGCGTCCCTCAATCAAATTTTTTAAAGCCGCCGCATCTTTTTGAATAATATCTCCAAACTCAGCGTGTAAACTTTTTTGATATTGAAGTAAGGCACTTTTAATAGAATCCGTATCTGTCAGGCGGGGTAATATCTTGAAACCAACTTTCTTTTTTATAAATTCAATAGAAGAGAGGTCCTTGGTATCAAGCATGGCCACCTCCAGGGTGTCACCTGTCCTTTTAAAGGCTATAGCATTATTTTTCCTCGCCACTGGTTCTGGAATAAGAGCCAGCACGTTTGGGTCAATTTTTTGATCTCGCAAGCTAACAAAAGGAATGCCCTGCACATAAGCCTCAGCCCGGCGAAAATCATTTTCACTTATTTTACCATTATTAATTAGGACGTGACCAACCGTCAGTTTATTTTTACTTTTAGCCGCTTCAGCCAGCGCATCATTATAATCATTCTCCGTAATCAAACCGGAGTCTAATAAAAATTGTTTTAGCTGATTTTCCTGAATGATCATTTGTAATTATTATACTACAAATAATTTTATTTTTCTATATCTCCCTATTACTTCCCCCTGTTAGTACAATATTGGTAGTAGTAGAACAGATACCATATATTCCGTCTAGGCTGGCGGTGGTAGTGGTAGAAAGTCTATAGGCAACTGTCTTCAAACCAGTGGTAGTAAATATTTTATTCCAACTGTCTGATCCGGTATTTGAAAAATTTGTAGGGATATTATTCCCATCCACAAAGCCCCAGGATTTTACACAAGATGGACACTGATCAGCCGGGCTAGCAGTAAAGGTAATTTGATTATTTACATTTACGGGACTAGGAAGGCTAGTTGAGATTGAAGTACAATTCAGGGCTGGGTCTCGAATAGGATTAGCTACTATAGCGCAAGCCTCGCAATCTGGGCCACCGCAATCTTGACCGTCTTCTAAACCATTTGAAATTCCATCATCGCAGGTAGGAGCCGCAGTAATATTTACCCCACTTCCTCCACTACCAGTGCCGCCACCGCTACCACCATCTGCTGAGACTGATCCTGGACAAGGAATAGTAATGGAATTTGCAGGTTCAGCACTGTCAGTCACGGTGGTGGTGGCATACTTTCTTCCAATAGTTTGATACGTCTTAGAAACCGCCGTAGCTGTTGAAGAACTCACAATATCGGCAAAATCCGTGAACTTCCAAGAAAAAAAGTAAGGGGTGGTACCGTTAGCAGAATTTACTGACCAAGTAACAGGCGCGCCAATAGCCGCGTTTGTCGGAGAGACAAAACAAGTAGCTGAGAGAGAAGAACAGGCGGCCAAGCAGGCATTTGGACCTAGAGCAATTTGTTTTATTTCACAATCCGTTAAAGCTCTGTTGAAAATACCAAAATCATCTAACTTACCATTTAGATAAATATCAAAGTGTTTTGAATAACCAAAATTAATTTTACTTGGCTCGTGAACAAGATTTCCGTAGGTAGCATTTTCTAATATTTTCACACCATTCTGATACAATTTCCAAGTACTTCCATTTTTTACTATAGCTACATGCACCCAATTTCCAAAACCAACCGTAGGAGTGCTCTGGCCTAATATCACATTGTCTTGATCATAGACGGTCCAACCTTTACCATTATCAAATCTTAGAGAAAAGGAGTTTGACTCTGCTTCATCAAAGTCAACAACGGCAGAGGTAGTTAGGTTATTTAAATTAACCCAGGTACTGACAGTATACGCACTTGCGGTCCCAAGGTTAAGGCGTGAGCCAAAGTTTGAAGTGTCTCCCACCTTTGCAAAGGCTGTCCCATTTGGATTAAGAGACTTAGGAAACTTTCCGCTAGTGGAAAAAGTTACACCCTCTGCAGGCCAAGCATCAAAATTATTTATCTCCTCGTTAAAGTTATTATCAAATCTCCAATAGGCAATCAAATCACTGGCGCTAGGCAAACTACCTAGAGGGGTAGTATTTACCACCGCTGGATCATAACAGGTAGCCATGGTGCAGGACTCTTCAAGGGGAACATCCACACAAATAGGATCGTTGGCGCTGCTACCCTTAGCATTGGTGGTAGTTACAGCATAGCGTAAACCATCAACACAGGCACTCCAGCTGGTGACACTAGAAATGTACGTGCAATTAGATTCAGGGGGTAGATTACAACAATTTTGATTGCAACCAGAAAAGCTACCGCAATTTGTACTAATACTACAACGTGATGGAGCAGGGCAAGCATAAGAACAATCAAATTTACCGGCGGCACAGTTTAATGGTTGACAACTGCTTGTATAACAAGCATGGGGTGAGGCTTTAACAATACTCACCCCACCAATAACAATGAGAGTAATAGCTAAAGCGATAAATATATATTTATTATTTTTCATATTATTATTGTGGAATAGAAGTGGTTGATAAATTTAAAGTGTAATCTATTTTACTCTGAACAATATTAAAGCAAGAATTTTTCCTCCCCGGGTCAGAAATGCGGGCACAAGCTGCTAGATCTAATTTTTGGGCGGCACTAGCCATGGAAAAGGAATCCGTAATATTACTGACACAAATTTTCTTCTGCTCTATATCAGCCAAACAATCACAGCCTTTGGTGTCTCCTGTTTTAGAGGTGACCGCTATGTCTTGATACGGGTTACAAGTTTGATTAGAATTAGCCGGCGCGTTTGTCTTTTTTGGCATAAGGATAAGGAACACGGCCACTATTATTATGATAACAAGTGAAAGAATAACTAAGGAGGTTTTTTTTGTGATTGTCATTTGATTTTTTAAAATTAATAAATGCTTTTACAGCTCTGATAATTATACCATACATCTGCTTGACAGCAAACCAGGATTTGCTATACTTGTTAGGTAAGGTTTCAGTTCGCCCAAAAAGGCGGACTTTTATAAAAATAAGGAGCAAAGCGACTATATTTTTAAAATCCTGTGTAATGAATTTGCTTTTAGCAAATTCTGACTGAAAGTCATATTGCACGGGATAATAAAAACTATTTGTCAGATTGAAATAACTTTTAGATATCAAATGTTCTATACATACGTATTAAAGTCCCAAAAGGATAAAAAGCTGTATGTAGGATATACTGAAGATCTAAAAGTTAGATTTGAGGAGCACAATAAAGGCAAGGTGGAATCTACTAAAAATAGACGCCCACTAAAACTGGTTTATTACGAGGCATGCATTAGTAAAAAAGATGCCCTGCATCGTGAGGAGTATCTGAAAACCACATATGGGGGCAGATATATGAAAAACCGGCTCAAATCATATTTATTAGTTTAATATAAAGGGGTGGAAGTGATTAAAGTCACTACCCCGTGTAATAGAAACGGTTTTGCTAATGCAAAACATTACACAGGGTGTTGATTTTTATAGTCGCTTCGCTCCTTAAAAATCAACATGGTAGATCTAAAAGTATTACACGCGGTGTTAGACCAGCTTGAGCAAGAGAGAGGCGTCCCTAAAGAAAAGATGCTAGAGGCTATTGGCATGTCCCTCGCTACCGCTTATAAGAAAGAATACGGCAAAAGAGGCCAAATAATCCGCGCTAAATTTGACTTGAACACCGGAAAAACCGAATTTGAGCAAGTAAAAGTAGTGGTAGAGAAAGATAAAGTCATTATGCGCGAGGAAGGTGAGGAAATAGAGCCAAAGCGTGATTTCAACCACAAATTAGCAAATTCCGCCACCAAAGCCAGTGATGTCGAGGAAACTGATGGTGAATTAGTATATTTCAACCCTGAACATCATATTTTATTAGAAGATGCCAAGAAAATTAAAAGAGGGGTAGAAGCCGGTGAGGAACTGGTGTTTCCTTTGGAGGCCAAGGAGGATTTCAGCCGTATTGCCGCCCAGACCGCCAAACAAGTCATCATCCAAAAGCTCCGCGAGGCTGAGAAAGTCTCCGTCCTGGGTGAATATGGTAAAAAAGAAGGAGAAATTGTGGTTGGTTCCGTCCAGAGAATGGAAAGAGGTAATATTTTCATCGATATGGGCCGTGCCACCGCTATCTTGCCTTATGAAGAGCAAATCCCAGGTGAGAAATATAAGCAAGGTGAACGCGTTCGGGCTTACTTATATAAAGTAGAGGAAACTCCAAAGGGTATTTTCTTAAAGCTTTCCCGTTCCCATCCAAAATTCCTAGAGGAATTATTCAAGCAAGAGGCCCCAGAGGTGGCCAGTGGCACCGTGGTGATGAAAGCTATCGCTCGCGAGGCGGGTTCCCGTTCCAAAGTAGCTGTTCAGTCCATAGATGAGCATATTGATCCCGTGGGTTCCCTTGTGGGTCAGCGTGGAGTGCGCGTGGCCACCGTGATGAGTGAACTGGGTGGAGAGAAAATTGATATTATAGAATGGAGTGCTGATCAGAAGAGATTTATTGAAGATGCGCTCTCCCCAGCCAAAGTTTTAGATATTAAAATTGATGAAATGGAGAAAAAAGCTGTGGTAGAAGTGTCACCGGATCAACAGTCCCTGGCCATTGGTAAAGGTGGGCAAAACGTGCGCCTAGCCGCCAAACTTACCGGTTGGAAAATTGACATCCACTCCACCGCCGTTCCTGCTCCGGTAGTAGAAGCTACTCCGGAGGAAAATTAAACGTAGTAAGAATACAGTGCTAGAGGAGGCTTGGGAGCGCGACGGCGCGAGCACGAGGAATTTTTTAGCAAAAAAATATCCGTGCTCCGGTTAGTACTGTATTTTACGGAGTTTAATTTTCCTTAAGAACACAACCTCACCCGTCATCAGAATGCCACCCTCTCCTCAACTGAGGAGAGGGTTTGATGGATAATTAATTAACTTAAGAAAGTTATTAATTAAGCTATGGTCGGTACCTCTACATAAAACTGCGCCCCCTTGCCCTCCCCCTCAGATTGCGCCCAGATCCGGCCATTTTGCGCTTCCAACATTTTATTAGCCACATATAAACCCAAACCGGTCCCGTGAATATTAGACTTGTTAGCATTTGCGCACCGGCTAAACTTTTGAAAAAGCAACGGCATGGTTTCCGGTTTTATTCCCACCCCGCTATCTTTTATACAGAACAGAGCCTGCCCCGCTGCACTTCTCTCCAGAGAAATCTCCATCCAGCCATTTTTTGTATACTTGCAGGAATTATCAATTAAATTTAACAAGACATGCTTTATTTTTGCCTTGTCACCATGAATCATCACCGGCTCGGTGGAAATATTTAATTTTAATTCTATACCGGCATCATTGATTATTTTTTTCATCTCCGCAATTACTTCCTCAGCTAGATGGGCAAAATCAAAGTCCTTTCTATAATAACGCATCTCGCCCTGATCAATCCGGGATACATCTAAGAAATCATTCACCGTTTTACTCAATGTTTCTGTGGATTTATAAATAATATTTAAAGGTTCTGCAATCTTGTCTGACACTGGCCCATAATCCCCCTCCAACAATAGAGAAACATAGCCCCTCATAGCCGCTACCGGCCCCCGGATCTGATGAGTGGCCATAGAGACTAATTCATTGGCCTGCTGATTAGCCAGTTTCAGTTCCTCAATAGTATTTTGCGCTCGCGCCAAAGCCGCCTCCAGATTTGTTATTCGGGGTTCTGTTTCTAAACTCGCGCTTAAATTTAAATTTTCCAAATTATGCATTTTTAAATATAATTAATAAAATCAAAAAAAATATCCGAAATAATTTTAATAAATTCCCGGTTCAGTGTTAGTTTATTTTACAAACTGGGCAATTCTACAAGGAAAGTGCTCCCGTGGCCTCGTCCTGCGGACTCGGCCCATATCTTCCCCCCATGCCCCTCCACAATTTTCTTTACAATAAATAATCCATAACCGGTGCTGTTTACATTATGTTTGAGTGACTCCTCACCGCGCCCGCCCTCTTTAAATAATTTTGCTTTATCAGAATCAGAGAGCCCCACCCCATTATCATGCACGGAGAAAATAATTTTCCCGTTCTTCGGCACCAGGCTCACCTTCACCATCCCGTTTGGCGTATATTTTATAGAATTATCAATCAAATTTTTAATCACCTGTGTCATCTGTAATTTATCTACCTTGGCCAGCACTTTTTCCACTGGCAAATTCACCTCATATTGTAAACTTTTCTCCACCGCCGCCCCACGGAAACTCTCGGCAATCTCTTTAATAAAATCCACCACATTTACCTCCTCAAAAGTGTAAGTCATCTCTCCCGTGCGCAAACTGGAAGCCTTTAGCACCTCCTGCACCATCTCCACCGCCTTATTATCAGACTCCAAACCAATAGAGAGCATCTCTTTCTGTGGCGCGCTGATTTCCCCCACATCCCCATCTAAGAATGACGCAAAAATCATCTTGCTCTTGGTAAAGAAACCTTTCACTTGATGTGTGATAAAGCGAATCAATAGTTGCTGATTTTCATTTGCCACCTCCAATTCCTCGCGCAAAGCCACCTCCTTTTTCACACTCCGCACAATCATCATTCCCACAATAGCGGAAATAACCAAGGTAATTCCGGTCAAAATCTGCGCCGTCTGCGTTTCCACAAATAAGAATTCAGACCCCACCAGTATAATCAACGCCCACACCAGCGCCTGCGCCCCCAACAGTTTGACATCAAAGGTCTTAAATTTAACAATCAGGAAAGCCAAAAAGGCCATAAATATAACCATACCAAATAGACCATAAAATTCAATACTGTAATTATCTAAATAGCCGGCAATATAACCTAGTGAGAAAAAAGAGATTAAAAATAATTCCATACCTATGACCATTAGAACCACTTCTTTTCTAAACCCTCTCTCTATTTTTCTCCAGCCAAAAGCAAGAAGTAATAATATTCCGATGATAGCCAGCCCACCCAAGGCATAATAAAAATAATTCATAATAATATTTTCTACTGCCTCACAATTCACCAAATCAAAACTGGTAAGATTAAGTGTTGTTGGTGTTAGAAATATTATTGGTAGAAGTGGCGAAAAAACTAATAATTTCTTTGTGAAACCTAAGTCCTTTCCAAATAAAAATACATAGAAAAAATAAAAAGATAAAATGGCAATTATGGACGTAGTCACCAAAAACAATGACCAAGCAACCATTGTTAATACACTATTTGTACTTAGCCAAGCAACCAAGTCAATCAGTGTCCAAAAGGCGAAGAAGATAGTTATTCCAAAAAGAATTTTACCTAATAAGGTCTTATTTTTAACAAGAACCAAGATACCAATAATCAGAGCAAGAACAGCTGATGGAATATGAGTATATAAAATCAGTGTTACAGGATTACTATTTGCAACAAAGTCAGCACAGGTTTGTATATTGGTTATAAAATTGTAATCCATACTGTGTATATATTAACAATTAATATCTTTTTTGTCATGTATATATTTTTTTATATGCTTATTATAATAATACCAAAATATATCATGCTCAGTTTCCTTTGGCGCCAGCCTTACAATTAGTGGTTTAATACCAAATTTTTCTCTCAATTCCGTAATCGCTGGTATTATCACATTTTCTGTCATCACCCTTTCCTCTTCATTTACGAGAAAATTCTCAAACAAAATACCATTTCTTAAGAAAAGTGCTAAAAACTTTGGGTAAAAAAGCTTTGGGTCTCCCCCATTTCTATTAACCCACTCAGACACATCTTTAATATTAAAATTTATATTTGGAAATTCCTCCTGGAGAATTGCGTGATGTAAATCAACCAGTTTCCTTCCGGTGACAGTCTCAACGTCCTTTATTACTTTTCTATCAGCCTTATTAAAATCAATAACTTTTTGTGGGGTGCAAATTTTATTTCCATTTTTATCTATTCCAGTATAAAAAAACATCTTACCCAAATGATGCTTGAGAATATTCAAAGAAATATATTTATCATCAAGATATTCTGAAAGCACAAATTCCAACCCTGAATCATTTGCCATATCCTCAAACCTTAATAATTCAAAATTTAAACTTGAAATATGCCTTGCTAAATAAGCCTTTGGACTATCCTGTAAAAAATCTGGTATATCTCCTCTCAAAAAATCCTCTACCTTTTTTCTTAACTCCTTATCCTCCCACCGCCTTTTTATTTCTTCTCTCGCCTCTTCTAATGGTGTATATATTTCGTCTAGATTCATATTAATTTTTTGATATATTATCTATTTTCTTTGCCATTTCTAATGCTTTTAATTCATACTTTGGTATTTTATAACTCCCAGACTCAACTTCCTTTAATAGCGCTTTCATATATTCTTGTAGAGCACCTCTTCCTTTATAATAGTCCAACTGCCATTTGGGTAAAGATAATATATCCCCTACCATCCTACGACATTTTTTTACGCCACACCCACATTTCATCTTAAATTTTGTGGGAGCAATTATTGAGGAATAATCATAAGTAATTTCCTCTCCCTTAGTAATATTCCTAAGCGCAAACATTTCACTTCTCCTTCTTATACCAGTAGTTGGGTTACAACTATGATTAAATGTTCTAGAAATTTTATCGAGGTCAATATATGTTCTTCTTCCGACCTGTAAAGGATCGTCGATGTCCTCCTTGTCAGTATTTATCTTTTCAACCAACTCCATTAGGTCCATTTTTTCTCCATCGAGAATATAGATAACTTGTCCTTCTTTTATATCCTGCCCAGCAAAAACACCCTTACCGTATTTTCCAGTATCTTTTATTTCCAACCTTGGCCTTATTTTATTGTTTTCAGCTAATTTCTTCATCTTTTAATTATATCAAAACAAACCCCAAACTGCCTTAACGGCAATAATTACCACCTGCATAAAGAAGGCCCAGCCAACACAGCTTAATATAGTACTGGAGACGAAAATAATATAATCACGCTTATCCAGCTTGTCTAACCGCCCATGACGCAGGAAAATAGTGGTAATAAATGAGTCTTGCCAGACAGAAAGTGTAACAAAGGCAAAAATATCATTCTTATTCAAAAGCCAAATCATAAACTGCAATATTTTGGCGGGAATATACAAACTAAATCTTTTAATCAAATTCTTGTGATTACTGACCTCATGCACCCAAAGGTGGCCTTTGGCTTTGATACCCTCTATCTCATTTACCCCAAACCAATCCACTTTTTTCTTGTTATACCAGTATAAAATAGAAAAGTTTAGTATTAAAACTATGCCAATTAGCAAAATAAGCCCCATAAAGCCATACAAAGCCTGAATTATGGGCCAAATTATAAAATCAAAGCCAAAATTAAAGGCTTCATACAGCCCCCAGCCGGACATCACCTGTACAGAGCGCTTCAGGTTCCCAGATATCACAAAAATAATTATACCCAAAGCTATTATCCCGCCTATTATCCATAATATTTCACCAGTCATTACTAGGGCATTATAGCACAAAATCCCCCAAATACTTGTCCACTTTTCCCTCTAATTCCCTACCTCTCCACCTTTTCTTTATTTCCTCCTTTACTTCCTCCTGTGGCATATATATATCATTTAAATTCATATTCAGATATCATATAGCATATTTGTCCTCTGACTAAATTATTTTTATTTGACATATTAATACAAATATGCCACCATTGATGAATGGGCGAAACCGGCTTTACAATTTTAAAAGGAATAATTTTTATATTCGGTATAACTTACCTGATAGCTAACGGCATACCTGAAAAACCCCAGCAGAGTGCCGCTGTAATAGAATCAGTAAAATCACAGAATCATACTGGGGCTACTTATAACCAAACAATTATTTTAAAATAGACATCCTAGATACCTACAATTATAGCACATTTGACATAAAAAAGCAAGGGGTTTAGAAATACCCTTTATTTTAAGCCCTTATTTAAAAAAATTCTTATTTTTCCCCAAAATCCCCCACCCCCGCCAAAAGCAACTCCTTATCCGTCAAATATTTCCGAATAAAGGAATTCACAATTTATAACCCCTTTAAAACCTCCATACTTTTTCTAATAAATTCAGAGAAATTATTTTTTTGAACCACAAATTCCTCGTAAAGATTCTCCACTATTTCTGTCAGTGGCTTATTATCTATTTTAAAATCACGATGTTGCGGATAATAACCATTACTATGAGAATCCAAAACCTGGGTTATTCTCTTATCATTAAGTATAATCACCGCCACTATTTCACTCAAAATCCACTCTTTATGTGGTGACTCATATTTTTTCTTATCAATTTTAGGAAAAACCTGTTTAAATTTTTTGAAAAACAAAAAGTGCGATATCTCGTGAGCAATAACTTTATTGGCCTGATCCCTATCATAGGTCACCACAAAACTAAGTGAATCCAAGTACCTGGGGCAAATAGGGTTCAGTGAAACATAAGCGGTGATTTTTCTGGCGGTCCAATCAACTTGGACAATTTCAGCTATTGTTTGTAATACCTTTTTCTCAACTTTTTGCCAATCAGATTTTATTTTATTTAAATCCCCGTTCAGCCTTTCTCCTAATCCAGCTCTGATTTTAACAATCTCTTTTTTAATGAGCCGCGCCCTTTCCTTCTTTGGCTTTACATTCTGGATTTTAGCAAACCCTGGGTATTTTTCCGTTATCATCCCGCTCCAATCCCCCTCCAAAAAATCAAAAAACATCTCCGTCTCCAGCCGCACCGGCATCTGTTTAAAAATTATTTTAGGTAATTTCTTAATCATTTTATTTACTTAGCCCCAAATAGGCCTCTACACAACCGCCAATGTATTCTACCACTTTATAATTACCAATTTCTGAGGGTTGAATCCAAGCAAAAGACTGGTGCTCCTTGGGATTTAAAATAACTTGGGAATTTGAAACTTTGGCGTAAAATACTAAAACCACAAATTGTTTATTTTTACTTATATCTATTTTTGAGCGGTGAAAAAATAATTTGGGATTTGTAATATCAATCCCCGCCTCTTCTTTTGTTTCCCGGATAGCCCCTACTGCTGGATCCTCTCCATCTTCCAGTGTCCCGCCCGGGATATCCCAATATCCAGGCAAAGTGGTCTCATCTCCCGCCCGCTGTAATATGAGAATTTCCCCTTTATCATTAGCTATTAGAGTATGTATAATTAATCCCTTTTGCATAATTTTAATGCTTCAATATCACAATACTTTTTTTATTGGTATCCATACTTACCTCCCCACCAACGGGAAAAGTAATAATTGGGCTGGTGTGGCCAAAATCAACATTGGCAATCACCGGCATATTTTTTAATTCAGCTTTAGTTTTGATTATTTTAATCAACTTTTCATTTGTTACTTCACTAGTTTTCTGAAATCGCCCAATCACAATTCCTTTTACACCTTTAAATGACGATTGCTGAATCAGGGCCTGTAAATCCCTATCAAAATTTATATTATGTGATCCATCCTCATCATCTTCCAAGAATAAAATAGAATTTTTTAAATCTGGAAAATATTCCGTCCCTCTTAGTAATCCAAAAGTACAAAGATTTGCGCCAAGCAAGGTGCCGGTGGCCCTGCCTTTATTTATTATGAGCCAGCCATCATTCTTAATTGGGGCTCTGTTGTCTTGATCCTTATACCAAGCATCATCGGTCCAATTCTCTGAAGGTTTTATATCAATTGAGTCATTTACCATTAAACATTTCTTAAAATAATCCATTGTATAATCAAAATGAAGTTTCTGACCAAAGGTTGACCAGGCTGGACCGGAATATGTAACTAAACCAGTTTTAGCAAAAATAGCATTTTGCAGGGCGGTGGTGTCAGAGTAGCCAATAAATATTTTAGGGTTTTTCTTAATAATATTCCAATCAATATATTTTAAAAGTTGATTACAATTATATCCACCAATTACTGCAAATATGGCTTTTACTTTTTTATCAGAAAAAGCTTTATGTAAATCAGCTACCCTTGATTTAATGGGTGAGGAACGAAAATCATCAATCTCCCGGACATTTTTACTGTAGGTTATATTAAAACCCAGATCCTTAAGGCGCTTATTAGCAATCTCAGCATTAGCCTCGGAAATAATAGCCATAGAACAAGATGGCGCTACCACCCTTATTTCATCCCCTTCCTCTAACTTTTTTGGGTATATTTTTTTCATATTATTAATTTTTATTTTCTGGTAAAAAGATATTTTCTAAATCAGCTTCACCTAGGTGAGTATAGTCATTCCAGGTTTTAACATACCAACCCAGATCATTATATTCCACCAAACTGATTCCGGTATTAGAAGTGCCAAACATGTAATCCATTCTTTTAAATATTTCTGGTGTAATTTTATCATTAAAAACAATTACACTGAGCATCATTTTTAAAATTCCTCCGTGAGTTACTATCAAAATATTTTCTTCCTCTCTGTCTAAAATATATTTAAGTGCCTTTTCTGCTCTTTCCTTTAATAGAAAATAATTTTCTTCATCAGAATGTCTCCAATCTGGATTTGCAAAATTAGCTTTTACTTCTGCCATAATAGCTTTTACATCCTTATCAGCCTTACTTTTACCCCTAACCACTGATGGTCGGCGGAGTTCCTCGTATAATTCATTTTCAGTAACTTTTAAACTACCTTTTTTAGCAATAATATTTGCGGTTTGGCTGGCTCTGGCCATAGTACTGGCAATAATCACGTCCACTTTTATTTTTTCCTCCACCAGCCTCTGGGCAATCAAATTTGCCTGCCTCTCCCCTTTTTCAGATAAGGGTATGGTGTGTAATTGAAACTTATTATTTTCATTTCCTTCCGTCACCCCATGTCTAACAAAATATATTTTTTTCATATTTTTTTATTTCCTTATAACCATTTCCATTTCAGAAATTATGGAACCACTCTTCATCCTTAATTTTTCATCCTGAATTCGTCGGCCGGTATCCACAAAACCTAATTTTTTATAAAACTCTATAGCTCCTTTATTATAAACCGCCAGCTCTACATAAAAGTCTTTTTTAGTATCAGTATATTTTTGTGCTTCCTGCCAAAACATATTCCCTATTCCTTGACCTTGATATTCCTGTAAAACATATATAGCCTGAAGTTGATTCCTATCTTCTTTTACTACTACTCGGCACACACCAACAACCTTCTCACCATCCTTGGCCACAAGCAAGGTCTCTCCCTTGGGTGGGTTTTTGATTCTGTCCTCCTTACTCTCTTTTATTCTTTGGTGCCTCTTTTCAATGTGGTCTAAAATATCATCTATAGTAATTCCGTATTCCTTGTTTGGATAAGTAGTCAGCCATACCTTATCAAAAACCTCGCCAATTTGCTCCCTATCATTTGACATTGCAATTGAAATTTTAATTCCTGACATATTATTTATTATAACTAAGCCAATCCCTTTATCATTTTAATAATTTCTGGGAAGGTTGGAACATTAAAATGGCCATTTTTGCTTTTATAAATAAAGATTTCTGCCTTTGGTAATTTCTGACGGTATTTTTCCGCATGGTAAACGGGAACACAATCATCATCAGCTGAAAAAGACAAAACTAATTTAGGGGAATTTTTTTGAATCAATGATAAGTCAGGTTTTAACTTAAAACCACCCACCAAATCCTCATCAGAACAGGTATTATCAAATGGCGGGCAAGTTAAGAAAGTGGCTAATATTTTCTTGGGAAATTTATGTTCTGATAAATATCTGGCTAAAAATATTCCGCCCAGTGAATTACCCATCAAAATCACCCCGTTATTTATTAAGGGAATATATTTCTCAAATATTATTTTCCAGTCATCATATTTAGCATTTTCTTTTAGGGGCATGGAGGGTCTGATCACCTGAAAATTTTTTCCTAACTTTTTCTCCAAATTATCTCCCGCCCAATTAACCCTTTTCTCCAAGGAAACCTTTCTTCTTTTTATTGTTTTCAAATAATCCACTCTCGTCTTATGAGTGCTTCCTCCATGGATTATCAATATTTGTCTCTTCTTTTTCATAATGAACTTAAATTAAATAAATCTCACAGTGTCAGATAAAATTGTACCATTATTTAAATCAACCAATATCTCTGGTGGCACAATTTCTCTTTTCTCGCCCTGACCCACCCAGCATATTTCAGCTAGTTCGTATTTATGACTACCATCAAAACCATCAATGTCCAAATAATCTGCTGAGTTTGTAATTTCAAAAAAGAATTCTATTGACTGAGTAAACCCCGCATTTATAAAATTATTACTATATAACAGCCGGCCAATTTTAGGCTCTACACCAAGTTCCTCTATTATTTCTCTCTTTATGCAGTCCAGCACGCTCTCCCCCCACTCCAAATGCCCACCCGGCAAAGCAAAATATTCTCCATCCGGCGCATGCCTGACTACTAATAATTTATTATCGTGCACGATCACCCCTCGGCACCTCACCACTATTTTTTTATTATTTTCTTCTGTCATATTTTTATTTATTAATCACTTTTACCTCAATCCCGTAAATTCCAAATTTCTTGATTCGCTCTTCATACCCTTCCAAACTATTATAACTTTTGATTCCGCCTTCTACATCAAGTCCGCTGGATAAAACATTCCTTGTCCCCTCAGCCTCAAGCATGGCCCGGACATCCGGATAATGCCTGACACCCAGTACCTCCACCTTCATCACCTCATTTGTGATTTTATTTGTAAAAGTTAAAGTATCCCCGGCAACCATTTGCTCAAACTTTTTATCATTTTCATCCTTGGGGGTTCTGCCTTCTATCTTTTTAGTCCCCGCCTTTATTGCCTGAAATGGCCTATCATTTAAATTAAAATCGTAATTCATATTTTTATTTCTGAATAAACCCACCAGCTTGGAGTTCCCAGAGATCTTTGTAGAGGCCACTATCTTTATTGGCTAGTTCCGCATGCGTACCCTCTTCAATTATTTTACCATCCTTCATGGCAATAATCCTATCCATTTTTCTGATAGTGGAAAGTCTATGAGCAATAACAATAGTGGTACAGCCTGTCATTAAATTATCCAAAGCGTCCTGAATTAATTTTTCCGAATGTGAATCCAAACTGGAGGTGGCTTCATCTAAAATTAAGATTGGCGCTTTCTTTAATATGGCCCGGGCAATAGCTACGCGCTGACGCTCTCCGCCGGAAAGCTTTATCCCTCTTTCTCCCACAAAAGTATCATATTTCAACGGCAAGGTTTCAATAAATTCTGCGCAGTGCGCCAAACGGGCCGCCTCTTTTACTTCATCATCCGTGGCCTCCCGGCGGCCATATCTAATATTTTCCAATAAAGTGCGGTGAAAGAGTACCGGATCCTGTGGCACCAAACTAATATTTTCCCGCAAACTATCCTGCGTCACGGCGTGAATATCCTGCCCGTCAATTTCTATTTTGCCTTTTGTAACTTCATATAGGCGCATAATCAAACGCACAAAAGTAGTTTTCCCCGCGCCGGATGGACCAATAATGGCCACCTTCTCTCCTGGCTTAATAACCAAATTCAAATCACTTAAAACTTCTCTGGTTTCATTAAACTTAAAACCAACATTTTTAAAAGCAATTTCTCCCTTCCCCACTTTTATTTCCTTGGCCCCGGGCACATCTTTTATTTCATATTCCGTCTCTAGAATCTCCACCATTTCCTTAGCGTCGGCAATACCTTCATAAACATGTCTTATTGATTGATTTAACTGCCAAAGCTGATTAGCTAAGCCAATAACATAGGTTTGAGCTAGAACAAATGTTCCCACAGTCGCTAGCCCCATACCCCAATATCTTAAAATAAAATAAAATACAAAAAATTCAACAGCAAGAATAAAAAACGCTTGTACCATATCCACGGCATCATTTAAAAACCAAGAAATTCGAGTTTTTTTAGCTTGATCATCCGATATGTCTTTAAAAGATCCTTCCTCATAATTCAAACCAGTAAATAAAGATACAGCACTATTATTTGTAATTGTATCTGACAGATAACCAGTAGTCCTAGAATCAGATTCTGCTCGCTTAATATCATATTTCAATTTCCAGCCAGAAAAAATCAGAGAAAATGAAACAAATATTACTACCCAAATTATAATTACTAAGGAAATAACCGGAGCAATAAAATAAGTAACCAATACCGATCCAATAATAACAACAAACATTGGCATTATTTGATATACAAAAGTATTACCCAGAATTTCAAAAGATCGAGCATATCTGTTTACTCTCTGAACTAAACTCCCAGAAAAATTATTTGCAAAAAAACTGTATGAATGTCCCAACATATAGTCGAAACAATTCTGTTTTAATTTAGCAAGAGTTTTTGACATCATAACAGTAGAAGTCACATCGGCAAATCTCCAAAAAAACCACGAGGTCAGATGGATAACGGCGATAATAATGATCAACCTAAATAAACCGGGAAGCAATAACACCTTTTCCCCACCAGTTTGTGTAAGTAAATCAAAAAATTTCTTATAAAAAATAGGTACTATAATATTAACCACATTCATTAAGAAATATGTAAAATAGGCGCCAAAAAATAACCAACGATATGGCCTCATTCCATTCCAATACTGCTTCATTATTTGCCCAATTTTTACATTCTGCCCGGTCTTCATAAGGGCTTAATAGTACCACAAAATAGGGCTTTTTAGAAACGAATTTTATATCCCCTCTGGTTCAGAGGTAGGAGGGAGAGCTGTGTCTAAAACAGGTATTTCCGCACAGGTATCTCCGGCCTCGGCATCACATAAAGTATAAGTACAATTTACTTCATTATCTAAACAAGATAATTCTTCAGCACAACCAATTTTCTCATCCGTTTGTTCACAAGCGTAAATAGTGCCGGCGTTTTTACTAATTAATTTATAATCATAAGCATCTTCTGGCACACACTCATAATCATCCATCGCACAAGGTTCTGGTTCATAATGGAAACAGCTTTCTATAGCGGGATCACAACTAACTTCTGCTTCTATTTGATAATCCTTCACAATCACTATCCGCCAAAAAGTCACGCCCACGGAAGCAATAATTAATAAAATTAAGATAGTATAAAATATTTTATTCCCCATACATCTATTATACATCAACTAAAATTAATTGTAAGTATTATCATCACGGTTATCTACATCAATGATTCCATAGCCGTTTTCCTTTTTCACAAAGAAAATTCTAATCCTTCCACTTCTTACTCTAAAAACCTCTCCTTTCCCTTTTAATTTCTTTACATCCAAATTCTGCAAATTACCCAAAATTATCTTATGAATTAATTCAAGAGTGTTTGCTCGCCGATCAAAATTCAATTTAGCGAGAAACTTTTCTATTTTGTTCATCTTTATTTATTTTTTCTAAGATATCAATCAGTTTTTGAGCATCAATCCCATTCTTATTTCCGGTCAACTTCCGAAAATCAATCATCTTTTTCCACCCTGGCCCGTCATCTTTTAAATCAATTTCCTCAAACTGATATGGAGAGATCTTGAACACTGGCTCAGACCTTTTTACCACAATAAAACTAACCCCTTTTTTCACTTGGGCAATATAACTTTCCGTATTTAACCTCAGCTCTTTTAATCCAATTATTTTAGTCATAAAGGAAGTTTATCTTAAGATAATCTAAAAGTCAACTTGACTTTCTCTTGGTCGCATCTCCTCCTATTCTTAGGAGGAGTGGCATTCTGATGACGAGGTGGTAGGTTTTATTGTATTAATTCCTAAAATCCGCTATAGTATCCTTTATTATAAGTGTTTATTAAAATAACGAGCAAAGCGAATATATTTTAATAACCCCGTGTAGTAAAGATTTTTAATTTGCCCAAAGCAAATTACTACACAGGGTATTGATTTTAACTTCGCTACGCTCAAAAAAATCATATATGTCAGGATACATTTGGTTTGCGCTTGCGGCTTCTATAGTAGCTATTGTTTACGGTTTGGTATTGGCTCGCTCAATCTTAAAAAAGAGCGCCGGTAATGCCAAAATGCAAGAAATTGCCAAGGCTATTCAAGAAGGTGCCGGAGCTTATTTAAACAAGCAATACACCACTATTGGTTATATTGCGGCTATTTTATTTTTAGTAATTGGCTTTATTCCTAAACTGGGCTGGACAATGGCTATTGGTTTCCTTGTGGGAGCTTTCCTTTCCGCCCTCGCCGGCTATATTGGGATGAACGTTTCTGTGCGCGCCAATGTGAGAACCGCGGAGGCCGCTCGTCATGGTTTAGCTTCTGCTTTGGATCTAGCTTTTAAAGGTGGAGCCGTCACCGGACTATTAGTGGTGGGTCTGGCCCTCCTGGGTGTTACCGCTTTTTACGCCATCACCGGTAGTATTACTGCTTTGGTAGGTCTCAGCTTTGGAGCCTCTTTGATTTCTGTTTTTGCCCGTCTAGGTGGAGGTATCTTTACCAAAGCCGCTGATGTGGGTGCTGACTTGGTAGGTAAAATTGAAGCCGGAATTCCGGAGGATGATCCCAGGAACCCTGGTGTTATTGCTGACAACGTAGGAGACAATGTGGGTGACTGCGCCGGTATGGCCGCGGATTTGTTTGAGACTTATGCGGTGACTTCTGTGGCTACCATGCTTTTGGGATCCCTACTCTTTGTTGGTTTTAACAATGCCGTCATTTATCCTCTGGCTATTGGTGGTATTGCTATTATTGCCTCTATTATTGGTACTTGGTTTGTAAAGCTCAGCAAGAATGATAATCCAAATATTATGGGTGCTTTGTATAAAGGCCTGGTAGTATCTGGTATCCTCTCCGCCGCCGCTTTCTATCCAGTCACAAATATTTTAATGACCGGAAATGGCAAGTTTTCTACTTCTGCTCTCTTTGTTTGTTCATTAGTCGGGTTAGTGGTGACTGGTGCGCTGGTGATGATCACTGAATACTTTACTTCTACTAAATATGCGCCGGTAAAATCTATTGCCCTAGCTTCTGTCTCTGGACACGGCACAAACGTGATTCAAGGTCTAGCTATTTCTATGAAAGCTACAGCCTTGCCCCTACTTACTATTGTGGCTGGTATTCTGATTACCTATCATTATGGTGGACTTTACGGAATTGCTGTAGCAGCCATGTCCATGCTTTCTATGACTGGCATTATTGTGGCTATTGACGCTTACGGACCAATTACTGATAACGCCGGCGGTATAGCGGAGATGGCTGAATTACCAAAGGAAGTTCGTGATGTCACTGATCCTCTAGACGCTGTAGGAAATACAACAAAAGCTGTGACTAAAGGTTATGCTATTGGTTCTGCCGGTTTGGCCGCTCTCGTACTCTTTGCTTCTTATACAGAAGAAATTGTGAAAGCGGGAAAAACTATTTCTTTTGATTTGAGCAACCCTTACGTAATTGTGGGTCTCTTTATTGGAGGTCTTCTCCCTTATTACTTTGGTGCTCTGTGTATGGAAGCCGTGGGCAAAACTGCCGGAAAGGTGGTAGATGAAGTGCGCCGCCAGTTCCGAGAAATAAAAGGTATTATGAATGGTACCGCCAAGCCAGATTATGCTAAATGTGTTTCTATTGTTACCGGTGCCGCTATCAAACAAATGATTATCCCCGCTTTGATCCCGGTTTTGACCCCTATTGTTGTGATGATTGCTTTTGGTGTTAATAACGGATTGGTAGTCCTTGGCGGATTACTGATGGGCTCAATTGTAACCGGTCTATTCGTGGCTATTTCCATGACCTCTGGTGGAGGCGCTTGGGATAATGCCAAGAAACATATTGAAGGTGGTCATCATGGTGGTAAAGGTGGTGACGCACACAAGGCCGCTGTGACTGGAGATACCGTGGGTGATCCGTACAAGGATACCGCCGGCCCCGCTATCAATCCCATGATCAAAATCTTGAACATTGTGGCCCTAATTATAGTTGCGCTGGTATTGTAAATAAATACAACCCCCTTAATCCCCCTTGTCAGGGGGAAATAAGACACAAAAATAGCCCCGATTACGGGGCTGTTTTTGTAATTAAGATATTATTTTTTTCTTAGCTGGACCCTCAGTTTCCTCTACGCTAATTTCATCTTGTTTTGGCCAAGTTTTTTGAATTAACTCAAATACCTGATCTGCAGTTTCTTCATTTGGTAACTTAAACTCTCGAAGAGAAACACCATTATTATCGTAATTAGTATCCTGTTCTTCTTTTGTGTACTCCACTTCGTCACCAAAAGAACGCACGACATCATCTCTCACGAGTTCTCCACCTAATTCCTTAACTTTCGTAGAAATAGCATCTAACCTAACTCCACTTCCGTCGGAAGCATCCCACGCCTGAATTACGCCTCCCGCCTTTCGTACAGCTTCAATCCCCCTAAAAGAGTTTAATACTTTTATTTTTCCTAAAGATTCTGGTATTTTATCTATTCCCATATTTTTATTAATTAATTATTAAATTTCCGACTCATCCCATTTTACCCCCCCTGAAAATAAACGCAAGGGGTTGTTAGATACGCCATGGCGTATCTAAAGTGAACCATGGTTCATTTCACTAAAACAACCGCCCCCAACTAAAAAGTTGTCCCCTCCTCGACTGAGGAGGGGGAAGCCAAAAGAGTAACGAATTTAAGTCCCCGGCTTCTTCCTCCTTAGTCAAGGAGGAATGTCAGTCTGCTGACAAGGCGGTTGTTCCCCCTGACAAGGGGGACTAAGGGGGTTTCTCCTCCCCTTTCCCC
>CAZSCE010000005.1:303-4547 GCA_964605355.1 uncultured Candidatus Saccharibacteria bacterium | reverse complement strand
AGGCGGGGTGGTGAGGCTTTGCGAACCGGGGCGGTTGTGTTTTACTTTTCTAGAATTAGAGTATAATAAAGGTTGGAGGTAGTCCCTCCAACCTTTATTAATTTGTCTTAATCAATCAAAAAAATCAAATGAAAAAAATATTATCAAAAGTAATTGGCTCTAGTATTATCGCTTCACTTTTAATAGTGCCTATGCTTTCAGTGAAAGCAGAAGTAGAGACTGAGCAGGAAGATAGAGCAGCAAATGCTCCTCTGCAAATTCAAGAAAGGGAAAGAGAAAATATTAAAGATAGAGTGGAACAAATTAGAGAGCAAGAGAAAGATAGATTAGAGCAAATAAGAGAAACTGAAAAAAATAGATTAGAGGATAGGTTCTCAAGAATAGAGCGCCCACTATTACGTGCCAGTACTACTGAGAGACGTTTAGAAAATAGGGAAAATAATATTGAGAGGATTAGAGACAGAATTGCTTCTACCACCCTGGCCTCCACCACCGCTTCTACTACAAAAAGATTAGAAAAATTAGATGACAGATTAATAAAACAAGAGGAGCAGATGGGTAAGGTCCGAGAAAGATTACAAGAGAGAGAAACAAAAGTGATGGATATTTTGGGTCAGATTGCTTCCAAGATACAAGCCAGGATTACTTTGTTAGCTGGTCAGGGCTTAAACATGACAGCCGCTACCGCCAAATTAGCCGAGGCTTCAGCTAAAATTGAGGAGATGACCGTGGAAGGTGATAAATTAGCCACCTTAATCAATACAAATATCACCGCCAGTAGCAGTGCTCAATTATTTATAGACATTAGAGCATCACAAAATAAAATAAGAACTATGGCTGGGGAAACACACGCTTTATTAGTAGACACTATAAAAGAAATAACCAAAGTGTTGCCAGCTAAACCAATTAAAACAGGAACTTCTACGGCCTCCTCCACTGAGTAAGTAAAATTTATTATTTATTAATTTAATTCACCCACCAAAATTTTTATTAAATAAAAACTTAGGCGGGTAAAAAAATATCATGGACGAAACAACAAACACAATACCAGCAGAAGCAAAGGGTGGTTTTGGCGGGGTCATGGGTGCCATTATTATCATTGTAATATTAGTGGCCGGTGGCTGGTACTTTATTGGTGGACGAGTGGAAAAAATTCAGGAACAAAAAGCCTCTATAGCCAATGAGGTGGTAACTGGTACTTCTACAGAAGTGACTGATATTCAAAAGGATCTAGATAATGTAAATCTAGATATCTTGAATCAGTAAGTTTTAAAAAGCCACCTAATTATTACTTTTTCGTGCCTTACGGACTGAGATTTTCAGCAGAAAATTGAGGGAGTAGAGAAAATTTTTTGTGACGACAAAAAATTTATCGTGCAAAGAAAAAGAAATAATTAGGTGGCTTTTTTGTTACTTGTTTTGCATTTTTCCCATTTTTCCGCTAGACTCAGGGGATGAAAAAATATAAAATTTTAGGTTCTAAAAGTTTACCAGATTCTGAAGTAGAAATTGAATGTGAGATAGACGCTGACTCTGTGGCCTGCCACCGCGCCAAGGCTATTGCCAGCGTTCAAAAGGAAATGAATCTCCCTGGCTTTCGCCCTGGTCATGTACCGGAAACTATTTTAGTAAAACAAGTAGGTGACCTTTTTATATATAACGAAATGGCTGATATAGCTATTAATGACGCCTTTCCAGAAATTGTGACTGAGTCCAAGGCCAACTTTATTTCCATGCCCCACATTCAGATCACCAAGATTGCTGACAAGAGCCCAATTCAATTTAAAATTGTTGGCCCAGTCATGCCAGAAATAAAAATTGCTAATTATAAAAAAATTGCTGAGAAGGTAAATAAAGAAAAAGAGGAACCGGCAGAAGCAACAGAAAAAGAATTAGAGGAAACTATTGAAGAGATCAGAAAAAATTATGCGCTAAAAAATCACACCCACGCCGAAGGTGAAGAACATAAGGCTGATGAGAAAATGGATTTGCCAGAAGTAAATGAAGAGTGGGTAAAGAAACTTGGGGCTTTTGCCACTGTGGAAGATTTTAAAAATAGAATCCGTGATGGTATAAAAAAGGAAAAAGAATTCAAAGCCAAGGATAAAAAGCGTATGGCCATTATTGAGGGTATTTTAGAGGACACAAAAGTAGTGATGCCAAAAGTTTTGGTAGAAAGTGAACTCCGAAAAATGCACGCGCAGTTTGAAGATGATATTGCCCGCGCGGGTTTAAAAGTAGAAGATTATTTAAAACATTTAAAGAAAACACCAGAGGATTTGAAAAAAGAGTGGGCCCCAGATGCTGAGAAGCGCGCTAAAGTACAGCTCATAATTACCAAAATTGCTCTAGATGAAAAGATAGAGGCTGATCCGGAAATTGTAAAAAAAGAAGTTGAAAATCTTTTAAAAACTTATAAAGACGCCACGGAAGACCGCACCCGCGCCTACGTGGAAATGATGCTCACCAACGAAAAAGTTTTCGAGTGGCTTGAGAATCAGAAATAAAATATTAATTAAAAACTAGTAGTTATTACTTTTTCGTGCCTTACGGACTGAGATTTTCAGCAGAAAATTGAGGGAGTAGAGAAATAATTTTGAGACGACAAAATTATTATCGTGCAAAGAAAAAGAAATAACTACTGGTTTTTAATTTGTGACCACACCGCTACCATCGCGGCGGTTTCAGCGCGGAGAATATTTTGACCGAGAGATAATATTTTAAAATTATTTTTTCTGAACAATTCCATTTCCGTATCACTCCACCCACCTTCAGGCCCAACAAAAGCAGCCGTAGGCTTCAAACTAACCTTCCCATCAGTTGAGGGGAAGGTGTCATTCTTATGACGGATGAGGTTGTTTAAGGGGGCTGTTCCCGAATCAGTATTAGTATGAAACACCACACACATTTTCCCCTCTTTAATAGCCTGTGAAACCGCTTCTTCCAAGCTGAGAATATCAAACACTGCTGGGAGAGTGGTGCGGCCACTCTGCTCACTGGCCTCTTTTACTATTTTATTTAGTCTCTCTAAATTTAAATCTTTCTTTTCACTTCTTTCAGAAATAATAGGGTGGATTTCTGTGACACCAATTTCTGTACATTTTTCTGTGGCTAATTCAAAATTACTTTTTTTTATCAGAGATAAATAAAGTGAAATATTTTTGGAAGCCAAGGAGTCACCTCCCAAAGCTGAGGAAACACCTTGGCTACTTTTCAAAATATTTAATCTTACCTGTTTCTTATTAATCAAAATAATCTCCGCTTCATATTCAAAACCAAAACCATCAAACAC
Organism: uncultured Candidatus Saccharibacteria bacterium; assembly: GCA_964605355.1. Classification (GTDB taxonomy): domain Bacteria; phylum Patescibacteriota; class Minisyncoccia; order Phycocordibacterales; family GWA1-40-21; genus CAIJXO01. The sequence goes on along the minus strand of CAZSCE010000005.1, from coordinate 1,255 downwards.
AATGACGTGGTCAGAAACTTTAAACCGAAAAACATTCCCCAACTGGTGGATTAACTCTGGATCGGTGAGGGTAATTTCTTTCCTCTCGCCCACTTTTTCATTAATATAAAATCTGTGTAACCGCATATGAAACAGTGTAGCATAAACATAAGGCCGGAAACAAACTTGCTTTTTCGTGCCTTACGGACTGATATTTTCAGCAGAAAATTGAAGGAGTAGAGAAATAATTTTTTGACGAAAAAATTATTATCGTGCAAAGAAAAAGTAAGTTTATTTCTGGCCTGTTTATAATTTGATTTTAGTGAATCTTTAGTATAGACTTTAATAATGTCATATTTAATACCCACAGTTATAGAGAAATCACAAAATGGCGAGCGTGCTTATGATATTTATTCTAGGCTTTTAAAAGAAAATATTATTTTCCTGGGCGGCCCAATAGATGATGATGTAGCCAATATTATTATTGCTCAGTTTTTATTTTTACAAAGTGAGGACCCTAAAAAAGATATCCGCCTTTATATAAATTCCCCCGGTGGCTCCGTCACTTCTGCCCTGGCAATTCTAGACACCATGAATCATATTAAAAATGATGTTTCCACCGTGTGCGTGGGTATGGCCGCCTCGGCTGCTGCCCTGTTACTTTCTGCCGGTAAGCGTGGCAAGCGTTATTCCCTACCAAACTCCGAAATCATGATTCACCAGCCATTAGGTGGCGCCCAAGGCCAGGCCAGCGACATTGAGATTACCGCTAAACAGATTGTTAAATTGAAAACCAAACTTAGCCAAATTATGGCTAATAATACCGGCAAAAGCCTGGCTCAGATTGAAAAAGATGCTGACCGTGACTATTATATGTCCGCTGACGAAGCCAAAAAATACGGTATCGTGGATAAGGTGCTGTAAATAGTCGCCGTAAGATATTCAAATTTTTCGTCGCGTAGGACCCACCCGT
>CAZSCE010000005.1:0-293 GCA_964605355.1 uncultured Candidatus Saccharibacteria bacterium | reverse complement strand
GGTAGTGCGTCTAGCCAGTTTCGCCACCCAGGCATTTGAAGACTAAATATAGCTTAAAAACAAGAAAAACTCAAACGAAAAAGCCCTGAGGTATGTTCAAATTTTTCGTCGCGTAGGACCCACCCGTACTCGGGAAGGGTGAAGCGCGAATAATTTGAATATCTTACGGCGATTTAACCATGCTTGCAAAAACGCTCCTTTTGTTATATTGTTACAATGTTACTAATTAATTTATATGACTTTGTTTTTTATCCACTTGAAATCAAAAAATTTAGAGTTTGGGCAGAATATGC
>CAZSCE010000004.1:0-51073 GCA_964605355.1 uncultured Candidatus Saccharibacteria bacterium | reverse complement strand
AGAGCAGCTCCCTTTTAAGGAGAAGGTCGTTGGTTCGACTCCAACTGGGCGGACACGGTAAATATATGAAAGCCACCTTTTCTTTTAGGTGGTTTTCTTTTACCGTGTCCGAGACGGAACGCGGCGGCGTGAGGCGGGATCGCGGAATTTTTCAGTAGAAAAATATCTGTGATGACAGATAGAAGTGTCTTAAATTCCTATTGTGAAAAAATGGGAAACCTATACTGGTCATGTAATGGGAGATATTCCTGCTGGGCGGACAATGTAATTGTAGGTTTAATTAAGGATATTATTTAGTCACCCAGACTGGAATCGAACTTTTTATATTTAGCTATAAGTGATATTATACTAAGTATTAATATTTATTATCTAAATCAATGATAAACATTCAAGAAGTTACTCGTATTTTACAAATTAATGGCTTAGATAAAAATTCTTCTTTAGAAAAAGTAAATGATATCTTAACTCAACTTCAATATAGTGAGGCAGATAAACAAGAAGTAATTGGAGTACTGAAGGGTCAAGGGTGGTTTTCTGTCGCTGATAATATATTATCACCAGAAAAGTTGGTTATGCCGCCTACTCAATCTGTGGAACCTACTAATAAAAGTTCAAAAAAGGCTATAATTGGTATTGTGATATTAGTTATATTTATTATATCTGTTTTGGGATTTGGATATTATTTTTTATCACAAGATAAACAAGATGTTGTAACCCAAACTAATAAAGCGCCTTCGGAATCAGAGATTTTAGTAAAAGGTTTATTGGCAAAAAATATTATTCCGACGGAAATTAGTACTGGTAGTCAAACTACCGTTGTTAAACTAGATGGCTATCCTGGCGGTGTCTTTTTGGGGGAAAATCAATTACGTTTTAGCCCTGATTTTAAACATGTAGCTTATCGTGTTAAAAATGGCGAAAATACTGATGTTTATTTAGATGGAGTTCTAATACCAATTAAAAATGAGAAAGGTCTTCCTTATGAAGTCAATTACGATTTGTTTTTCAGTTCAAACAGCAAGCATTTTTCCTTTCTGGTGATATGGAAAAATGGCGGAAATAAGCCTGAATACAAATTTTATTTTGACGGTGTTCCATCTAAAGCATACGAATATATATCTGACATCAATTTTAGTCCAGATGGAGAACGTTATGCTTATCGCGCCTCAACAAATAGGGAAAATTTTGTGGTCTTAGATGGTAAGGAACAACCAAAATATAGTTGGGTTGGAGAATATATGATTTTTGGTTCTGATAGTAAAAGATTTGCTTATTTGGTTGATATGGGTAATGAAAATAATTATTTTGTAGTTGATGGGGTAAAGGAAACTTATTTAGTTAACAGAGTTTTTGAAAATTACTTTGCTTTTAGCCCCGATAGTCAGCACTATGCCTATATTTCTTATAAAAATAATAACGGGGAAGACCCTTATAGCTATCAAATTATTTTAGACAATAAATTTAAGGAGTTTGTACTTGGTAGTAATAATATGGTTTCTAGATTGCAAGTGGCACCAGATGGTAAAACTGTTTCCTATTGGGTAACTAGACACGAGGTGGGGCAATATTTAATTGTAAATGGAAAAGAATTTGGCCCATATGACCAACTCTCTATTCCTAGTCCAGCCGATGATGTGGCTTACAGTTCTGATAGTGGCCACTATGCTTTTAGAGCTCTTCTTAAAATTGAGAATTATACATCTGGTTTGGCACCAAAAAATTCAATTGTAGTTATTAAAGATGGTAATGTTTTTGGAAATTATGATTCTCTAGTCGACCTGTCTTTTAATAATAATAGCGATCTTCTTGTGCAACCAATAAAACCCCAGAATAAAAGCTTGATTTACACAGAAAAAGATACTAATGGTAATATAAAGTATTATTTAATAATTAATGGTGTGAAAAGTAGTCATTATGACAAATTGTATGGCCCTATCTCCGTAGATGATAAGAAAATTTCATTTTGGTCTGATCAAAAAGGACAAATATCGTTAGTCCTATTTGATATTGCTGGTGATACTAACAGCGGGGAAACGCTTACTGAGTCTGGAAATAAAGCACCTTCCATAAAATTATCAAATCCCAAAACCACTACCCCTGTTTTACCAACACCAATAACAACATGTACAGATACAGATGCAAATGCGACCTATCCTAGTGGATTAAATTATTTCACAAAAGGAGAGACATCCTTTAAGTTTCCAGATGGTATGGTTGGAGTATCTACTGATGGTTGTTTTGATGATAAAAACGGAAGCAGTAACGCCCCAATCGAATGTGTTGGCGCAGACTCTTTCCATGGTAATGGTAAGTGCGTAAATGAAAGTTATTGTCCAAGTTCCACCCAAAGTGGTGGTTTAATAAAATCATGTCCGAACGGATGTTCAGATGGTGCATGTATTTAAGCTATTTTATAATCTACTCATCTCCTTTATATACCTCACCTTCTCATAAAGCTCAGACATATAAGAATAATCACTCAAAATGGTTATAATAATTTCTAGTTGTGGGGACACGGTAAATATATGAAAGCCACCTTTTCTTTTAGGCGGTTTTCTTTTACCGTGTCCGAGACGGAGCACGACGGTGCGAGTCGGGATCGCGGAATTTTTTAGCAAAAAAATATCCGTGATGACAATAGATGTGTCTTAACTCCACTGTGTTTTAGTCGAGGGAGACAAAGGTACTCCTGGTCCAACTGTTTGATTTTGTGCTATACTTTGAATGTACTTTTATTAACTTAATAATAAAACCATGTCTTTTGAACAACCAAAACAAGGCCGGGAGGAATTAAAAGGGGTCGCTGAAAGGATAGCTTCAATCTCTGAGCAGTTAGCTAAAAGGAAAACAGAGGGTCAAAATAATTTATTTGGCCCAGATTCAGAAGTATTTTTTGAAAGTCTATCTCAAAGACTTCAACAGGTTGAGGGTGATGATTTTAGCCAAATAGCTGAGGAATTTGAAAATGAAATTCATAAATTTGGTAAGCACGCAGGAGAAACTGTAATAGATAATCTAGATTCACTAGCAGAAACATCAAGAATGTTTGCTGAATTATCAAAAGAATTTACTAGCCTCAATACGTCTAGTAATTCAAATCTTGAAAGAATGTCTGAATTATCTCAAAGTGTAAGTGATGTACTGGAACAGAAAAGAAAAATCCTAGATGAGTATCTTAATCGCTAAGATTTACTCATCTCCCTTATATACCTCACCTTCTCATACCCGCTTAGTTGTCGGGCGGGCAGTGGAACTTTTAGGTTTTATGATATACTTTTTGGATGAAAAGTGAATGCATACACCAAAAAATAATTGACCACCTGACCCCTCTTATCCAAACCTGGGTTGAGGATGGTAAGAAAATAATTATTGGGATTGAGGGTAATAGTGGCGCCGGAAAAACTACATTATCATTTCATTTGAGCAAAATTTTTCCAAACTCTTGCCGTTTAAGTATGGATCTTTTTATAAAACAAAAAACAAGCCAAAAAGGCAAAAGGACTCTTGATTATTTTTCTAATACTTTTTTTGATATAAAACTGGCTGAAAATTATATTAATAAATTTAGAAACTCCAAGAAGGGAGATATTGCTCATTTTGAAATAAAAGACAAAATAATTGAAATTGACTTGCATAAACAAATTTTATTTCTAGACGGTATTTTTTTCTTTAATAATTCTGTTGGTTTAAAACACCTAGATAAAAATATATTATTAGTTTTAGAAAAAAAGGAACTAATTAAAAGGAGACTTGCTAGGTCAGAAAGGCATGGTATTAAATATAATGACACGGCGGCAAGAGAGCTTGATATTGCCTGGGAAGAATACTATGTTAAGCACAAGCCAAACAAAAAATCAGACGCCACACTACATCTCAAGATATTGTGATGGCCATAATTATATGATATTCTGTGTAAGGTATTTATTAATTAATTATTAAAAATAATATGACTATGGAACAACCAGATAGCGAAACACCGGAGGTATCATTAGAGGGAACATCAGGTTTAGAGAAAACTGCGGACCCGCTTGATACCGCAGAAACCAAGGAGGTAGATCCTCTTGATGTGGCCACAACACAACCACCAGATGATGTAGAGACCGCCACCCCTGAGCCAAGTGGGGTTAAAGAATAAGTCCTTCAAACACTCCCCTATAAGCAATTAGCGGCTTGTAATTATCTAATAAAAAACGTCCCGATATATACCGGGACGTTTTGCGTCAAACCCACTTCTCTACTCTAACCTGGAGAAAAGATTCTGGCAATTTCGATAGCCAGACGAGAGCGGTGCGTCCCCCCGGGGCCACTTGGCGGTGGCAGGTTTGGCAGATCACGTAGTCCATGACTATCCAAAACTACCATTATCTGATGCTCCAGCAGTGCCCTGGTCTCCGCTTGATACGCCTCCAGTAGTTTCCGCAGCTGACCAGGTTTATCAATATCAAAAACGCCAATTGTCCCGCTGAAATTTCTATCCGCAGCGTATACGCTAAGCTCGCCAATATGAAAGTGGTTGCCTTTATACCACCAGGTAACACCTTTGGGAGGAAACTCTATATCGTCCGGCTTCCTCATTTCCATAGTAACCAGCCCCTTTTCCAAGTTCCTAACCAAATAGACAGTCTTCATATTTTCTCCTTATTATGTGAGAGACCTTCTAACTATAGAATTACACCAAAATAGGAAATAATCAAGCGGTGTCTATAACTCCAAAATAAATTTCTCCAGGGCCACCGCAAAGTCTGTTTTACCACGGTGCGCCTCATGATATATTTCAAATAGTTTTTGGGACATTTCTTTTAATTTACTTTCTATTTCCTCATTATTTTTACCAAAATTTTTAGCATAATTTTTAGATTTACTAAAAACATAAGGGTTTAGGCCCGCCTCCGTGGCATCTGCAGATTTCAGAGCCCCAAGCATGGCTTTTACCTGCCAGAAAAACATGGCGTGTATTTCCTCTAAATGCACTTCCTCCGCCAAAGCATCCTGATACAAAGTCCAGAGTAATTTTTTATTTTTCTCCCCCAGCGCGTTGGTAAAATCAAAGAAATCCACCTTCTCCCCCTTAAGGGCCAGCTCCTCTTTTTTATTTAATTTCTTAAACGGTTTTATAAATTCCTCAGCTTTCTCCGTATATTTTTTATATTTTTCTAATTCTTTTTTATTTAATTTACCTTCTAAAAATACAAAAAAGTTTGGTGATTCTTTTATCTCCTTTAATTTCCCTAGTACCATTCCTAAAATTTCCTCTTCCTCACCTAAATTATCTGCCATAATAATGGAACCAGAATAAAAAAGCCCCTGGCTGGCGATCAGCTCGTCCAATTTATTCTCTGAGAAATTTTCAGTAGTTAATTTAAAAAACTCCGCCTCCGTATGCTTCTTCTTCCCCGCCGCCACCATTTTTTGTGCGGTCTCCCGGACTTTTAATTTATCATCCCCATAAAATAAGTAATACATTTTATTTTTTCATCTCACCCCAATTATCCCCCACTTTATATTCTACCTCACAGACTACCCCTTTGGTTTTTTCTATATCCACCACATTTTGCATAATCTCTTCTATTTTGGGCGCTATTTTAGAAACCAAGTCTTCCGGCATTTCAAAAACTAATTCATCATGCACCTGTAACAGTAAATTCACCTTGCCAAGTAAATTTTCTTTTTTCAAATACTCCTCCACCTTGATCATAGCCAGTTTTACAATATCCGCCCCCGTACCTTGAATAGGAGCATTGATAGCCATCCTCTCAGCCATGGCCCGGATAAACGGGATTTTACTCTTTATACCATCAAAATAACGCCTTCGCCCAAATAAAGTCTCTGTATAACCGCTGCGCACCGTATCCGCCTTTACGGAATCAAGATATTTAGCCAGGCCATTAAATTTAGTAAAATAATCATCATAAAATTTCTGCGCTTCTTTTCTGTCTGTGCCTAAACTAACTTTTAAAGCGCTAACACCCATACCATACATAATGCCAAAATTAATCACCTTGGCGCGGCGGCGCATTTCCTTGTCCACTTTATCAAAAGGCACATCAAATACTTCTGACGCTACCGCGGTGTGCACATCCTCCCTTTTCCGGAAAATTTCCAAAAGTTTTTCATCACCAGACAAAAAAGCCGCAATTCTAATTTCCATTTGTGAATAATCAAAAGCCACTAATTTATTTCCCTGATCCGCGCGGAAAGCTTTCCTCACTTCCATCCCTAAACCACTTTTGTTAGGAATATTTTGCAAATTTGGATCCTGAGAAGCCATGCGTCCAGTGGTGGTACCGGTTTGTAAAAATTTAGCATGCAAGCGCCCGTCCGGAGCTACCATCAGGGGAATATTATCAATATAAGTAGAGAGCATTTTTTGTAATTCCCGGTACTCTAAAATCAAACCAATTATAGGGTGCAAGTCCCGCATCTTTTCCAGCTCACTTTCCTTGGTACTCACTTTTCCACCCGCCGTCTTTTTCTGATTCTTCACCGTCAGGCCCATTTTCCCAAACAAAATCTCGCCCATTTGTTTTGGGGAGTTAATATTAAATTCCCCACCGGCCAGATCCCAGATTTTCTTTTCAAGGGCTGATAAAATTTTATGATTCTCCACGGATAATTTCTGTAACAGTATTTTATCCACTACCACGCCTTTCTCCTCCATCTTTTTTATTATCGGAATCAACGGTTTCTCAATATTTTCAAACACAAAATCCAGCTTTTTCTTTTTTATTTCCTCCAGTAAATATTTCTTGGCTTCTTTTAAATCTCTCTGACCAGATAAATTAATAATATCTTCAATTTTAGGATTGGTAATATTAGAATTTATTAGCCATAAGGCTATTTGGGCTTCCTTTAATTCATCTGGGGTTAATTCACTATCCGCAAATAATTGATTATTAGCCTTTTCTGCTTCCGCCTTCCTCTCAGCCGGCTTTTCCCCACTTTTACCTGCTAAAAGATCTTTTAGCCTCGTACCCAATGTCCTAAATTCTAAATCACTCCAAACTTTGAGAATATCTTCTTCTACCAAATTTTTATCCCAAGTTTTTTCCGGTAATTCAAGCTCAATAGGGGCATCTCGCCTGATAGTGCCGAGCATTTTGGAAAACTGCGCCTCTTCTTCACCATCTTTTAGTAAACCAATAATCCGCTCCGTAATCCCTACTTTTTTAAAGGCTTCTTCCCCGCCCTTAGCTTTTAATTTTTTATAGATATCTTCTATTCCACCAAAACTTTGAATTAAAATACCGGCGGTTTTTTCCCCTATCCCTTTTATACCAATAATATTATCAGACGGATCACCACGCAGGCCTTTGTAATCTGGTAAAAGTTTTGGTGAGAAACCAAAACGTTCTACCACCGCGGCTTCATTATAGATAATGGTATCCTTGATTCCTTTTTTCAAAGTGTAAACTTGCACACGGTCCCCCACCACTAATTGTAAAGTATCCATATCCCCAGAAGCAATCATGATATCAATTTCCTGACAAGGACAGTCCTTGTCTGACTGGGAAAAGGACTGTCCTTGTCTGGATAAAACTTTCTCGACAATAGTACCAATCATATCATCAGCTTCGAATCCCTCTTTTTGATAAGTGGGAATGTTAAAAGCGGTAAAAATATCCCGGGATTTTTTCAACTGCTCCACCAGCTCATCCGCCGTCTTGGCCCGGCCGGCTTTATAATCTTTATACGCTTCATGCCTATAAGTTGGTTTTGGTAAATCATAACAAGCAATAATATAGTCAGGGCGAATATCCCCAATTATTTTAAGAAGCATGGTAGAAAGCCCATACAAAGCCCCGGTGGGCACCCCTTTGCTACTCACAAATTCCGGCAGGGCATGATAAGCACGGTGAATAATAGCGTGCACATCCAGTAAGACCAGTTTTTTACCTGTTTTAGCCATTTATAGGAGAATTATAGCATATTCCTATAACTCTATCTCCCGCTCAAATTCACTGATAAATTTAAAATTTATTTTTACTAAATCAGCTGGTAAAATATCCTCTACGCGCTCCGGCCACTCTATTAATATTAAATTATTAGGGTCAGCCATTATTTCCGCAAAACCTAAACTAGCCAACTCCTGACCGGACTCTAATCTGTAAGCATCAATATGAATTAATTTAGAATATGAAATATTGAATTTAGAATTTGGAGAAATATTATATATTTTTTCTAAAACAAAAGTGGGGCTGGTCATCGCCTCCCCTATTCCTAAATGTTTTCCCAAGGCCTGGGTAAAGGTAGTCTTTCCAGAACCCAAATCACCAAACAAACCTACCACTAGAGCCTGATTACCTTCACTCTGGCCAATTTTATTTAAAAAATCTTCCGCCACCTTACTTGTTTCTTCCACACTTTTACTCAAAATTTTCATCCTTATACTTTAGCATAAAATAAATAAACAAAAAGGACGCACCCTGCAGACCGAAGTCCACGTTGGATGCGTCCTACCCCCTCGTAACGAGGGAGTAAATTAGTGGTGACGGTGGCACTCTCGGCCACCATCATCCCAATGCTCCACCTTACCGTGGGTGTCTGAACCCACGTGCCACACCTCCGTGTGAGACGGTGGCAGTGGCTGCCAGTTGCTGCTACCCGCCGGATAGTTCTGCGTGACTTTGAACCCCTCGAAATGAGAGGAGTAGGTCATACAGCCGGCACTGGACACGGTGATCAAGATGATCACCTTCCACAGAACAGCTACCTTAAAGAACTTCCTCATCCTGTCCTCCTTAAAAAATTGTTTTTTTGAGCTATTACCATTATACACCCATTTAATATAAAAGTCAAGTATCCTTCCCCACCGCTAAAAAATATATTTATGTTATAATATTTCCATGTCACAGTTCCCCGATGAAGAAAAACAAGAAGAAAGGCTGGCCGAACTCCGAAAAAAGGAGGAGGAAGAGGTGGTTCGTATTTTAGCCACTAGATATGGTTTAGATTTTATTGATTTAAAACAAATTTCCATAAACACTGACGCCTTGCGTTTGATCCCTGAGGCCCTAGCCCGAGAAGCAAAAATAGCTGTTTTTGAAAAGACTGATAAAAAAATAAAAGTGGCGGTTCTCTCCCCTAAAAATGACAAGGCAGTAATTATTTTAAATAATCTGGAGGCAGACGGCTACAAAACTCAGGTCAGTATGACCCCCACCGCTAGTTTGGAAAAAGCCTGGGATAGATACAAAGATTTATCATATGCCACCACCAGCACTGCCGGTACTTTTGATATTTCCACTGATCAGGTGGTGGAATATATGGCCAAGATAAAAAAAATTGAGGATGTCTCCCTTATTATAAAAGATATTCTAATCCTAAAAAAAGCCTATAAAATATCCAAGATAATGGAAGCTATGATTGCCGGTGCCTTGGCCCTCTCAGCCTCCGATATTCATATTGAGCCAGAAGAAAAATATGTAAAAATCCGCTTTCGTTTAGACGGTATACTTATCAGCGTTTTTGATTTTGATATCGAAACATATGAACTATTACTATCCCGTATTAAATTACTATCGGGGATGAAACTTAATGTAAAAAATTCTGCCCAGGATGGCCGTTTTAGTGTAAAAATAATAGATAATAATATTGAAATACGCTCTTCTATTTTACCTGGTGCTTATAATGAAAGTGTGGTGATGAGGTTACTGAACCCTAAATCTATTGCTGTGCCAATTGAAGAACTGGGTATTGAGAGCCGCACCCTGACTACTTTGATGGATCAAATCAAACGGCCAAACGGTATGCTCCTAATTACTGGTCCTACCGGTTCCGGAAAAACCACCACCCTTTATGCTTTTATGAAAAAAATTTCCACTCCGGATGTAAAAATAATTACGATTGAAGATCCTATCGAATATCACCTACCAGGCATTGTCCAAACTCAAGTAGATGAAGAAAAAGATTATACCTTCCTCTCTGGTCTCCGTTCTGCCTTACGCCAAGACCCGGATGTGATCATGGTGGGAGAGATCCGTGATGGTGAGACGGCAAATATTGCTATCAATTCTGCCCTCACCGGACACTTGGTATTTTCCACTTTGCACACAAACACGGCCGCCGGTGCCTTCCCCCGCCTTATTGACCTAGGTGTTAATCCAAAAATTATTTCCTCTGCTATAAATGTGGCCATGGCCCAGAGACTGATCAGAAAATTATGTGTGGCTTGTAGAAAAGAAATTTTACCAAGCCCTAAGGAAAAAGAATTTATTGACCGCACTGTGGCCTCTATTACTGATAAAACATATTTAGAGGGTGTCCAAACAGAAAAAATCTGGGCCCCGGTTGGTTGTGATTTATGTCATAAAAGCGGTTACAAAGGCCGTATAGCTATCACGGAAATTATCCTAATGAAAAAGGAAATTGAAGAGACCATCATAAATAACCCTTCGGACCGAGATATCCGTGCCGCGGCTGCCTCTCAAAACTTTTTAGACATGAAACAGGATGGTGTTATTAGAATATTGACCGGTGTGAGCTCGATTGATGAGCTGGGCCGAGTGATAGATATTGAAACACAAGAATAACTGTGTCTTAAAACTTATCCACAGTTGCAAAATATTTAAATAGTTCTAGTATAAAGAAAGGAGATAAGAAATATTATTAAGAAGATATTTCAGACGATAAATCTCTAAGCAATACTTTTAATATTAGATACCAAAAGTTAAACAATTCTTAAAGGATAGGTCTCGCAAATCACCCGAAGGTGTGAACCAGGCCGTCCTCCGCAAAAAATTCGTAAACCGCGCAAACGATCCAATTGCTTAGAGATTTATATTCTGAAATGAACAAATAACGAATGAAAAAAAGCCCCGTCAGATATATATAGGCTTCTATAACAAGCTTAGCATAAAACAAAAAATATGTCAAGCAAAAACAAAGATTCCCAAGCTGATTCCCAGAATACTGAGCAAACAGGCCCTGAAATAGGCCAGCCCGGCAAAGAGACGGGGGACGTTAACTTTTTGGACCAAACTCTCCGCCCGGCCGTTTGGAAGGACTATATTGGTCAAAAAAACATCAAGGATAATTTGCATATTTTACTCACCGCGGCCGCTCAGAGAAAGCATCCGCCGGAACATTTGTTGTTTTACGGCCCTCCAGGACTGGGGAAAACCACTCTCGCACATTTGATTGCCAAAGAAACTCGTGCTCAGTTAAAAGCCACCTCCGGTCCGGCCATAGAAAAGGTGGGTGACCTGGCATCCATACTCACAAACTTGTCTCCGGGGGATATTTTATTTATTGATGAGATTCACAGATTAAATAAAACTATTGAAGAGGTGCTCTACCCCGCCATGGAGTCCGGATCTTTAGATATTATTATTGGTAAAGGCCCCTCCGCGCGGACAATCCAGCTGGACTTACCACCATTTACTTTGATTGCCGCTACTACCCGTATTGCCCTACTCTCCGCCCCACTTCGTTCCCGTTTTTCTGGAGGAGTTTTTAAATTGGAATTTTATACTAATGAAGAAATAGAACAAATTATAAATCGTTCGGCAAAATTGCTTAATGTTGAAATTGAAGAAGAAGCAAAAAAAGAAATTGCTAAGAGAAGCCGGTTTACTCCCCGCACGGCTAACTATTTATTAAAACGCAGCCGAGATTTAGCGCAAGTGCGAGAAAGTAAGCTTTCAAAAGAAACGGTGATGGAGGCCCTAAACCTACTGGGTATTGATGAAGTGGGCCTAAACGCCACAGACCGCGCCTTACTCACCGTGATAGAAGATAAATTTAATGGTGGCCCCGTGGGTCTCAATACTCTGGCCGCGGCCCTCTCCGAAGAACAAGCTACAATTGAAGATGTCTACGAGCCTTACCTTCTCCAACTTGGTTTTATAGAACGCACCACCCGCGGCCGTACTATTACAGATAGAGCAAAAAAACATTTAAATTTAAAAAATAAAAATAAATTATTATAAAAGTATGAGTGGACATAATAAATTTTCAAAAATCAAAAGGATAAAGGCAAAAAATGATGCCCAGAAAAGCAAACTTTTTTCTAAGTTCGTAAAACTTATTTCTGTTGCTTCTAGAGCGGCAAACGGTAATATTAATTCTCCAGAACTTCGCTCCGCCATAGAAAAAGCGCGGTCATATGACATGCCAAATGACAGTATTGAAAGAGCGGTAAAAAAAGCCTCGGAAAAAAATGGGGCGGAAATGGAATCTATTATGTATGAAGCGTACGGCCCAGGTGGGGTGGCTATCATGATTGAAGCTTTGACTGATAATAGAAATAAAGCGGCAGGTGAAGTAAAACATATTTTAGTTGAAAATAATTCAGCTCTGGCCGCGCCGGGTAGTGCCAGCTGGGCTTTTACAAAATCCATAGAAGAAGGTTTTGTGCCAAATATGACTATCCCCCTTTCTGAAGATGATGGTGCTAAATTAGATAAATTAATTGAGGATTTAGAGGATAATGACGAGGTGCAGGAAATTTATACTAATGCAGAGTAATTCACACCACCTCCCCTCGAGGACTCGGTGCTCCTCCTTGACTAAGGAGGAGAAAGCGGAATTAACATCTATTGTTCATCTAGAAATCTGACTTTAGTTACAAGAGCTGAGATTAAAAGTCCCTTTTCCCCGCCTTAGTCAAGGCGGGGTGGACATTCTGATGGACGGGGCGGTTGTGTTATAATTGCTTTATGAAAATAATTGCCATTGATCCTGGGTATGAAAGACTGGGTATTGCCATACTAGAAAAAGGCACGGGCAAGGAAACTTTACTGTTTTCTGAGTGCTTTAAAACTTCGGCTAAAGAAAAACACGAAGAAAGGTTAAAATTAATTGGTAAGGAAATAGAAAAAATAATTAAAAAGTATAAACCCGAAGCCATGGGAATAGAAACCTTGTTTTTTAAAACTAATGCCAAGACGGCCATGAAAGTGAGTGAGGCGCGGGGGGTAATAATGTATGAGGCGGCTAAAAATGGTCTAAAAATTAATGAATTCACTCCGCTGCAAATAAAAGTAGCCGTCACTGGTTATGGCAAAAGTGAAAAGGAACAAGTGACCGCTATGGTACAACGCTTGATCAAAATTTCTACCCCTATCAAATATGATGATGAATATGATGCTATTGCCGTAGGCCTCACCTTTTTCGCATATAATAGGATATTACGGACTAAATAAGGATATCATTTTTGGAGCACGGATATTTTTTTGCTAAAAAATTCCTCGTGCTCGCGCCAGCCGCGCTCCCAAGCCTCCTAAAACGATATCCTTACCTAGTCCTATATTGCCGGCTGCTTGTAGTTTTCCACAGGCCCTAAAATTTCACCCCTTGCAAACATTTTCAGGCGTGCTATTAATATAAAAATCATTATAAATGAGCCAAACGGCTCACAAGATTTTATAAAAAATTATATTATGCCAAAGAAAAAAAATAACAAAATAGAGGGCGAGGTAATAAATAAAAAAGTAGCCCCAAAGGAATCAGATGAGGAATCCATAGGTGAAGATTCTGCCATTGATCCGGCTATTATTGAAGATACCTTTACGGAAGAATTTAGTGAGTATAATGACGTTGATAATTTTTAATTAAACAAAAAAGTCCAGGAAATTCCTAGGGGGGGGCTTTTTTTATTTAATCACCACCTTCAAAAAACGCCTCTTCCCTATTTTAAATATAGCAGTAGAAATTACTTTATAATTTGGATCCGTTATTTTATCGCTGGTTTCCTGATTACTGACTGCTCCCTCTAAAACCAGGCGCCTAAATTCACTTTTTGATTTAACCAGCCCCGCTTTGACGGATAAATCAGCCAGTGCTTCACCATTTGTAGCCCCCACCTCATCAATATTTTCTGGTAACCCGCCTTCTTTAAAAGTATTTACAAAATCCTCTTCAGCCTTATCCGCCGCTTCTTTACTATGATAAATGGTAACAATTTCCTTGGCTAGCCGTACTTTAATATCTCTAGGGTTTGCACCAGCTAATAATTCTTGTTTTACTTTTTCAATTTCTTCCAAAGAAACATCCGTGCATAGTTCAAAGCCAAGTAATAGCAGTGTGTCTGGCCAACTCATAACCTTACCAAAAATGTCTTCGGCTTTATCCGTCATGGTAATCATATTACCAGTAGTTTTCCCCATTTTTATACCAGTTGGGTCCACTAATAATTTAGTGGCAATAACAAACTTCTCTTTATTTTTAATTTTTTTTACCAAGTCCCGGCCCACCAGCATGTTAAAAACCTGATCATTCCCCCCTATTTCACCGTCAACATCCATAACTACACTATCATACCCCTGCATCACCGGATACATAAACTCATTAAAATAAATATCCCTATCCTCTTTTATTCTCTCTTGAAACATTGAGCGTTTAATAAGTTGGGCATATGTTATATATGAAGATAATTTAAGTAACTCAGCAAAAGATAATTTAGCTAACCATTTAGAATTATATTTTAGTTCAGCTCCGCCAAAACCAAATTTTAAAAATCTGGAGGCTTGTCTCTTATAATCCTGGGCATTGGCTAATACTTCTTTTCGAGTAAGTGGCTTTCTAACAGAAAGTTTATCTGGGTCCCCAATAGTCGCAGTAAAATCCCCAATTAAAAGAATAATCTTGTGCCCAAGCATTTGCAAGTCCCTCAATTTTTTTAGAACCACCGCGTGTCCCATATGAAGAGTGGGGCCGGTAGGGTCAATTCCTAAATAAATAGTTTGCTTCTCTCCGGATAAGAGTTTCTTTTGTAAATATTCTTTATTGGGGTATATATGCTCTATACCACGAGTCAGGAACTCCTCTATTTTTTTAGGGTCGGTGTTTATTTTCATATATGTTATAATAACCCAAAATATGATTAAATACAAAATTATGAAGTATTTGAAGAAGCATTATAAGAAAATCCTAATTTATCTATTCAGTGTTGGTTTTATAGCTCTGGGTATTTTGGCTTTTTGGATTTCCACCTTTAAAATGCCGGATTTGGGATCTTTTGAAGCTAGAACGGTCACCCAAAGCACTAAAATATATGACCGAACAGGTGCCACCCTTCTTTTTGACCTAAACCAGGATATAAAAAGAAAAACAGTACCCTATACAGAGATCTCCCCTTATATTAAAAATGCCACGGTGGCCATTGAGGATGCCGGTTTTTTTACTCATGGCGGGATACAAATAAAAGCTATCATCAGGGCAGTATTAGCAAACCTAACTGGTGGCTCTACCCAAGGCGGATCCACTATTACCCAACAGGTTATTAAAAATTCCTTACTGACTTCTGAGCGCGCAATTTCCCGTAAATTAAAAGAGTGGATCTTGGCCGTCCGTCTGGAAAAAACAATGAGTAAAGATGAAATCTTGAATATATATTTAAATGAAAACCCTTATGGTGGCAGTATTTATGGTGTGGAGGAGGCGGCACAAACTTTTTTTGGTAAAAAGGCCTCAACAGTTAGCTTGGCGGAGGCCGCCTATTTGGCCGCCATCCCAAATGCCCCCACTTTTTATTCCCCTTATGGTAATAATAAACAACGGCTTGATGAAAGAAAAAACCTGACCCTCCAAAAAATGTTGGATAATAAATTTATTACTCAGGTGGAATATGATAAAGCAAAAAAGGAAGTGGTAACTTTTATTGCTAAACAAGGTAACGGTATCAAAGCCCCACACTTTGTAGAATACGCCCGTCAATATTTGGAAGACAAATATGGGGAGAAAGTAGTGCGTGAAGATGGTTTAAAAGTTACCACCACTCTGGATTACACTTTACAAGCTAAAGCTGAAGAGATTGTAAAAAAATATGCTTTAGAAAATAAAGTTATTTATAATGCGGAGAACGCGGCTCTGGTGGCGATTGACCCCAAGACTGGAGAAATACTAACCATGGTGGGTTCCCGAGATTATTTTGATAAGGAAATTGGGGGAAACTTTAATGTGGCCTTGGCTCACCGCCAGCCAGGATCTACTTTCAAACCTTTTGTTTATGCCACCGCTTTTAACAAGGGCTATACGCCGGACACTGTTCTCTTTGATTTACCTACAGAATTTCAAACCACTTGTGATGTTTTTGGAAAACCTATAGGAAACGCCAGCTCCAGTGATTGTTATATGCCGGAAAACTATGATGGTAAATACTTGGGGCCGATGACATTACGTGATGCCTTGGCTCAAAGCCGAAACATACC
The DNA here is from genome assembly GCA_964605355.1 of uncultured Candidatus Saccharibacteria bacterium. Lineage (GTDB taxonomy): Bacteria > Patescibacteriota > Minisyncoccia > Phycocordibacterales > GWA1-40-21 > CAIJXO01. The sequence continues at coordinate 34,925 of CAZSCE010000004.1, read as the reverse complement.
CTCAATTAAATTATTATATTTAGCTGGTATAAAAGATTCTTTAGACACCGCTAGGAATATGGGTATCAAAAGTTTAGGTGATGCTAATCAATATGGTCTAACACTAGTATTGGGAGGTGGTGAAGTTTCCCCGCTTGATTTAACTTCTGCTTATGGTGTGTTTGCTAATGAAGGGGTGAGGAATCCTTACATTTCTATTTTAAAAGTAGAAAATGCGCGGGGAGAAATTTTAGAACAAGCTTCTTATAATCCTGAGCAAGTTATATCCGCAGAAAGCGCCAATAAAATATCTGATATATTATCTGATAATGTAGCACGCACTCCCGCTTATGGTGTAAACTCACCTTTAAATATTGCCAGTAGGCCAGTAGCGGTAAAAACCGGAACCACAAATGATTACCGTGATGTGTGGATTGTGGGTTATGCCCCAAATTTAGTGGTGGGGGCGTGGGTGGGAAATAATGATAACAGCCCTATGGTGAAAAAGACTGCGGGTTTGATTATTTCTCCTATGTGGCGCGCTTTTATGGATGTGGCTTTACCAACAATCCCAAAAGAGTATTTTAATTCCCCAGAGCCTACTTCTAAAGAGATAAAACCGGTGTTTAGGGGTGTTTGGCAAGGTTATGACTTCTTTACCATAGACAGGATTTCCGGCAAGCTAGCCACTGATTTGACCCCCGAGGAGACCCGCCAGGATATTTATATCCCTAATGTGCATGAAATATTATATTGGGTGGATAAAAATGACCCTTATGGTGCTGTGCCGGATAATCCGGAAAATGATTCTCAGTTTGATCACTGGGAATATCCCGTGCAAGAGTGGTTAAAAACTCAGGTTCTACCTACTCCAGAAAAACCAAAAAAAGAAGATGATGTTCACACCACAGCCAAAAGCCCCAAACCAACTATTACTAGCCCGGTGGATGGTTTTGTTTATAATAGAAATCAAAAAATAACCGTTCAAATTACAAATCAAAGCCCTTATATATTATCTAAAGTAGATTTTTATATAAATAACACTTATGTGGGCTCCTCGGCCACTTCCCCATTCCTTTTTTCATTTACCCCTACAGAAATAAATTCTATAAATAACGGAGATAATATATTAAAAGTAATAGCTACTGATATGATATATAACCGCGGTGAAAAAGAAGTAAATTTTCAGGTGGCTGAGTAACTACCTTAAATCATTCACAATAGTAGAATTATTCTCTTTTATTTTTGTTAACACTTTATCTTTCTTAATATAAATAGTGTTTTTTATGGCGGGTGATACTTTAAAGGTTACTTCCCCATTTTTCAAGTTGATATCTTTAGCTAGTATTTCCACCCCCACCACCTCCCTGACAGAATTTATAATAACCTCTTTTAAAAGTTTCTCCCCCTGCCCAAAATTTTTAAATTTTTCTAAATAAGATGAGATATTAAACATAAACTATCTATTCATTGGCATTACGAGGTAGGTAAAGGATTTGTCAGAGACACCACGGATGACCATGGGTTTATTCAGGCCATTAAATGAGAGAGAGACACTATCTGAATCAATGGATTGGAAACAATCAATAATATATTTATGATTAAAATTAATTTCTATCTCCTCCCCCTCCACGGTGGCTAATAACTTATTCACATTTTCTCCCACATTGGCATTTTTGGATTTTATTTCTAGCACCTTTTCCTTAGGTGATACCCTAATATTAATCTGATTAAAACTATCCGCAAAAATATTGGATAATTTTAAGATATTAATAAGGTCTTGTTTTAAAATAATCACCTCAGTTTTAAAATCCTTGGCAATAATCTGTTGATAATCCGGAAAAACTCCGTCTATCACGCGGGACACAATATACACATCCTTATATTCAAAAGAGATTTGATTTTTGGTGGAATTAATAGCCATACTATCCCGCTCATCACTAATAATTTTGAGTAAATCCGCCACATTTTTAAAAGGAATGAGTATTGACTCAAAGTTACTATTTTTTTTGAATTTAACCACCTTTTCAGCCAAACGGAACGAGTCTGTGGCCACAAAGACCAGGCTGTCATCCTTGGCGTGAATATAAACACTGGAGAGCTCTGGTTTGATACTGGAAAGTGAAGCGCTGTACCAGACTGACTTGAGGCCTTTGACTAAGTTTTGGGTTTCTACTTCATAAATTTTACCATCTACCACTTTTGGAATAGTGGGAAAATCATCTGTCGGTAGGCATTTTATAGTGGTTTGGCTATTAGAGGTAGAAATATGTAAATTTCCCTCCATTTCCTCAATGTTTATGTTTTTATCATTAGCTAGGTTTGAAAGAAAGCTATTTAGAATATTTCCCGGTACCGCCACCACCCCTTCTTTAGAAATCTTGGCGGGAATTTTAATTTCTATCCCCAAATCTAGGTTAGTGGCCTTTAAAATAAGAAAACCTCCTTTGGCCTCTATAAGAATACAAGAAAGGATAGGGAGGGTCATATTCTTACCGGTGATCTTTTCCACTTTGGAAACTGCCCCACAAAACTTTTCTTTTATACACTCCGCTTTCATTTTTTTATTTTTATTAATTTATAAAGATTATTACTATTATATAGGTGGATAAGTGGATAATTAATTTTATTCTTATAATATAACGTTTTTTATAATTTAATTTTTTTAACCTGTTAATAATCTTTTCTTATCTTTTTTCAAGCAACCTCCTTTTTCTTTTTTATCCCGATTTTTTAAACAACTAATCCAGAAGTTTTCCACAGTTTTTCCCTAGGTTAACATAGAACGGATCTGACTAATCTCTCTTACTAAGGCGGAATCCGTTTTTATGTCTTCTTTTATCTTTTCATAAGAATGCATAACCGTGGTGTGATCCTTTCCACCTAGCTTTTCACCAATAGTGGGGTAAGAAACATCAAAATCTTCCCGTAAAATATACATAATCACCTGCCGTGGTTTTACCACCGCTTTTTTTCTAGTTTTTTCATACACTTCAGCCTCTTCAATACCATAATATTCCGCAATGGTTTTAATTACATCTTTAACGGAAGAATTTTTCTTTGGTTTTAAATTGTTTTTAATCAAATCCTTGATCTCCGTAATGGTTAAATCACGGCCTTTTAGCTTGCTTTGGCAGATAATGGAGTTTAAAACACCCTCCAATTCACGGATATTACCCTCCACAGAAGAGGCTAAATACTCAATAATCTCCGGGGAAAGGGAGAAATTAAGATGCCCGGACTTAATTTTAAATATTTGGATTCGGGACTCTAAATCTGGCTTTGGTATTTCCACAATCATCCCCGAGTTTAAGCGTGATTTTAAGCGGTCTTCCAAACCCACAATGAAATTTGGATGTTTATCTGAGGAAAAGATAATTTGCTTGTTATTATCATAGAAACTATTAAAGAGATGAAAGAATTCCTCTTCCGTTTTTTGTTTTCCCGCAAAGAATTGGATATCATCCACAATTAATAGATCATATTTACGATATTTTTCCTTAAATTGATTAGCGGTTCCCCCTTGGATGGAGTTCATCAGGTCTAAAGTAAATTTTTCTGAGGTTAAGTAGTATATTTTTTTATTAGGTGCACTATTTTTAATATGATTACCCACCGCTTGTACCAGGTGCGTTTTACCGTGACCGGTACCGCCGTAAATAAATAAGGGATTATAAATAGCAGTCCTTTTTATGATGGCTTGGGTGGCAGCGTAAGCGAGCTCATTAAAGGGGCCCACCACAAATGAATCAAAGGTATATTTGGAGTTTAAATTATCATCTTTGTTAATATAAAAGTCCTGCAGAGGTAATTCACTGTGATTATTATTTATTTCCGCGTGATTTTCTTTTACTGGTTCCTTTTTACCTTCCGCCTTTATAACTAAATATTCAATAGCGTGGATATGTTCCCCAAAACTACGGAGGCTTTTAAGGATGTTTTTGTGGTATTTGTTGATCAGCCAGTCTTTAACAAAGACATTTGGTACCCCCACATAGACCGTCCCCTCTTCTTGTTTGTTAATAAAGGTGTCTTTGAACCACATATTAAAATTTGCCTTTGAGGTGGCTAGTTCAAGCTCTCCCAAGACACTCTGCCAAAGTTTTTTATTTTCTTCTGTCATGCTCCATAGATTATATACTGAATTTTAAAATGGCCAAGTTGTGGAAAAGGCCTTTATATGTTCATAAGTTGTGGAGAAACTGGGGATTCTATATTTGACTTTATCCTAAAAATAAACTACACTCTCTCTTATGTCATTTACATACAACCCAAAGAAAGTAAAAAGAGCTAAAAAGCATGGTTTTCTATCCAGAAGCCGTACTTCCTATGGTAAAAGAGTCTTAAAGAAGAGAAGGCAAAAGGGCCGCAAGAGACTAAGCACCGTCTAATTTACTATGTTACCAATAAATAGAAGGGTAAAAAAGGAATCCTTCGCCAAAATTATGACCGGGGGTGTTTTTGTGCATGCCCCTAATTTTTACCTCCGTCTCTTAGATAGAAAGGATGCCAAACCCAGCCTTTTTGGTTTTGTGGTGCCAAATAAGGTTATAAAGACCGCCGTTGGTCGTCACCTACTCAAAAGGAAGATGACCGCTGTGGTGGAAAAGCTGTTAATAACCTTAAAAACTGGCTCATCTGTGGTTATTTTTGCTAAAAAAGATGTTTCCACCCTTCCCTACCTTGAGATTGAAAAAGAGATTTTAGAGCTTTTAAAGAAAGCAAAAATATTAAGTTGAATAAGGGAGGGTTTTGATGTATACTCTCTCTTATGTCATATTTATTTAATACCTATCTTTATATACCCCTCTATAACGCCTTTATTGGCATTATAGGCGCTTTTCCTTGGCTGGACGCTGGTATTGTGGTTATTCTTTTTACCATCCTAATCAAGGTCATTTTATTCCCCCTCTCCCAAAAGTCCGTTCGTAGCCAGATAGAAATGAAAAAGATTCAGCCGGCCATAGATGAAATTAAGCAAAAATATAAAGATAATAAACAGGAGCAAGCCTTGAAAACTATGGCTTTATATAAGGAAAAGGGGGTGAATCCCTTTTCCGGTATATTTTTAGCCTTTATTCAACTCCCCATTTTGATTGCACTTTACATGGTCTTTTATAAAAATAGTTTAGGTGAGGTTAATGCTAGTTTGCTTTACTCCTTTATCCACGCTCCAGAGTATGTTAACACCTGGTTCCTCGGGCTCTTTGACATCACGCAAAAAAACACTATACTGGCAGTGATAGTGGCCTTGGGTCAGTATTATCAGATCAAGCTTACTATGCCAACGGTTAAGAAACCTGAGGACGGTAAAAAGGATACGTCCTTCCAGGGAGAGTTGGCTAAAAGTATGAGCACGCAGATGAAGTATGTGATGCCGGTGATGATGTTCTTTATTGCCAGAAGTTTTGCGGCTGTAGTATCACTTTATCTTATCACTTCCAGCTTGTTTGCTATCGGGCAGGAGATTTATATGAGAAAGAAGATGGCGAGAGAAGAAAATTAAATAATAATATGGATTCAGAAAAAGCCCAAAAAATAATAGAAGATATTTTTAAACTAGCCAGTATCCCCACTGAGGAGGTTGTTTATAATTTAGATGAAAGGAGGGGCCACGTTTTTTCTATAAAGAGTTCTGAATTTGAGAGATTGGCCACTGAGAAGCCAGACCTAACTAAAGATATGATTTATCTCCTAAAAAGAATTTTTAATAAGAATTCCCTACCAGGTGAGGAGCTTTTTAAATGTACTATTGATATAAATGATATGCAGTCCAAGGCTGATGCGCAGATTAAAATGAAAGCCCTGAATGCCGCTGAGGAGGCTCGTAATTTAAAAACTGACGTATTGATGGAGCCCATGTCTTCTTATGAGAGAATGGTGGTGCACAGTACTTTAGCGGGGAGCCCTGATATAAGCACAGAATCTGTGGGTGAAGGCCGTGAACGCCGCCTAAAAGTAAAATATTTAGCTATTTAGTAAAAATAAAAAACCACAAGTCTCTCTCCGTTTAACGCGGACTAATCACTACGAGAAACTTCTGGTTTTTTATTTTAGACTTAAACTCCAGAAAGTGAGATCTATTTTATTAGTAAAGTAGATGGCATTATCATTTTTATCTAATTGAGGATCTGTAATATCCATAACATTATTATCTTGGGTTGGGTCAAAAACTAAAGTAGAGGCCAAATTATCAGTATTTAAAGTCCAGATAGAATCATCAAAACTAACCAAACCCTGATACCAAAGATCTGGATATTCCCCCACTGGGAAGGCTTTTGGCACAGCACAATATATTATTTTAGAATCTTTATTGCTCCAAACACATTTTTCTGGCAGTGTGCTAAAAGGTAATAATTTACTCTCCCCGCTTTTAATATTAAATAAATATAAACGCGGTGTGCCTCTAGAGCTATCAGAATACAATACTTCTGTGGTGGAGGCATTTGTTTTACTTGTGAGGCCGTTAATATTACCAATTATTTTAGAGAAATCACCTGTAATGGTATTTAAGAAATAAAGAAAACCGGGAATCTGGGCCGCCGCCTTGGTATTCATAGTAATGGTATTTTCTTTTGGCCAAGAGACAAGCCACTCAATAAGGGGTGATTCAAATATAAGTTTTTTATTTAAACCGGTGGGGTCAGCGGTGTAACCAGAGGCACCGTTTAAATTATTAATTAAATAATATATTTTATTACCAGCGGGGTTTATAGCAAAAGCGCCAATATTTTCTGGTAAATGGTTTCCATCCACTCCCCCTTCAAACTCGTTCAATGTGGTGGTGGCGGGATTTATTTTAACAGAAAAAGTTTGGACACTCTCTACTGTATCCTTTAAATAACGAATAACCAATCTCTGACCATCTGGTAGCCACATTGATTCATAAACTTTTGGAATAGTGGTGATGGACAGTCTCTTTTGCTCTGGAGAATCACCATAAGTTTCATAAATATTTCCATTGGCACGGAGAATATAATGAATGTCCGTTTTTTTAGTTTTAGTGTTTTCTATAACAGAAAAACCAGAGATTGGGTCTGTTGATATTTGGCGGAGTCTATCTGGAGAAATGACGGTAACTGGAGTCTCTCCCCCGGTGGTAATATCTGTTGTGGTGGAAATAGGGGTTATTCCTCTTGTGCCAAACGGGTCATAAACATCTGTGGTGGTCACAGGGACAGCCGGTGCTTTGGGGCCAGAAATGGAAGTAACAGAAAAATAAAAATAAATTAATGCCCCTAAAGCACCCAGGAAAACTACCAAGATAAGGGTAATAGCTGTTTGTTTGGACATTTTTGGCATGTTTATAATTTAAAATTTAAGATATCCGGATTAATTATATAAAGGATGAGCCAGGAGGCCAAGGCCAGCAGTAAACCCCAAATAGCATTGGAAATTATCTCTTTACCTTCACTTTTACTACTATAAGAATCAGTGGTCATCATTTTTACCCCACCCCACACAATCATAATCACCGCCAAAGCCGCCGCGAGGGCTAAACCAAACTGAAAAGCTTGACCCAAGAAAGTCCCTAATTTGTCTGCCTCTGATGCATTACTGGTAAAGCCATCAAATGCCCCACTTTCAAGTGGGCAATATACAAGTTTTCCACCTTCACCTACACCTCCCTCACAAGCGGCTATAACAGAAGAAATTTTTGTACCAACAAAAACAAATAATGAAATAATTATTGGAAGAATGTATATATTTTTATTTAATAAACTCTTCATTTTATTGTTTTTGGAAATTTATAATAAAATTATTGCTGACAAATTGAAATATCCTATCAGTGTTTTCAATTTTTAAACCCACCGTGGCCGCGCCCGCCCCAGCGCTTATTTGCCTAAAAATCATGGCGCCCTTGTCTATATCTAGGTTTTCTGAGGTGCTGCCATTTATATCCCAAGTATATTTAAGGTCTGGGCTCTGGGAATACCCAACAGTCATGAAATAAGGGAATGATTTTACCTTAAATTCATCTGTAAACATCCGGACTGTTCCAGAGATAGCTTTGTTAAACATTATCCCATAAATTGGACTATCCTCGTAAAAAAGTATTTTAGGACTGACATTAGTAATGTTTATTTGTTTGGATGCTATAGTATTACCATCTAATGATGAAGCACTCACGGCAACAATGATGTCTCTGATAGGTATGGTTCCAAAAAGGATAAAGCTATTTTTACCCACCCCAGAGTCTGCCTGCATTACTTGACCATCTTTTTTCCAAGAGTAAACAATGTTTTGAGCTGGTATTTTTTCTCCAGAATCCTTTATTAATTGTGGAAGAGCAGTAACAATAACCACTCCCTGATTTGGATTCAAAGCTCTTCCTTTATAAAAAGGAGGGGTATAAGACATTGATTCATAGATTAAATCTACCACAGAAGGAATAAAGAAAACCTCGATTTCTTTTGGTCCATCCGGGGTTTCCACCACTACCTTTATGGTGGTTTTTTGGCCATTACGACCGGCATTTGTATTAAAATCTCGTAAACCAAATTGAGTCTTTTTTTCTACCCCGTCAACTAGCCAGGTAATTTTAGAATGATCTAAATCATAAGTGTAGCTGGCCACACTTAATTTTACTAATTGTCCCGGCTCGGGGTTTTCTGGCACAAGACTTAATTCTAGGAGACTTGCGGTAGGAAAATCTTGAGCAAGAGAAATAATTGGGGTGATAATAATTAGTAATGTCAGAATTAATATATATTTAGTAATTTCTTTTATCATACCTTATTAATTATAACATAAAAAAGATTTTATTGGCCACTGGCGGTTAAGTCCTCCCTAGCGCGTTTGATGGCCAATAATTGTGAGGGATCTGAGGTGATGATTTGATCTTCTGTATATGAGGCAATCACTTTTATAGCCACGTGTTTCTGGCCCACAAAGAATATCCCCTCTCCCACATCTGATTCCAAAAGGAGAAACTTTTCTTCATCTGTTAGGTTAAATGTTTTCTGGAGGACATCAACAGTGGAGGGGCTTTGTTTCATAAGCATGGTGATTGAAGAGTTTGCCACAATTGCTCCACCGTATTGTGAATTTAGAAAGTCCCCCACGTCCTGAGTAATGGTGGCTAAACCCAGCCAATATTTTCTACATCTTTTAGCAATACCAAAAAGGAAGGAGGCGGCATCTTCACTTTTCATCATTACCCAAGCCTCGTCCACCACCAAAAGCCTCTTCTTTCTCACTTTTCTTATGGCGGTCCAAATAAAGTGAGTGATAATATACATAGCCACCGGGCGCAATTCCTCTTCCATGTCTCTAATAGAGAAAACTACAAATTTAGCGTTAATATCCACATTTGATGGTTTATTAATAAAACCAGCCCAGGTACCTCGGGTAAATTTAGATAATTTCTGCGCCAAACTTTCTGCGCCGTCCATACCAGAAAGAACTAATTCAAAATCAGATAGAAGGGGTGGCTCTAAATCTGCAAAATCAGACTCCGGGGTAATATCCTTTAAGGCGTAAGTCTCACTGATGGCGCGGTCTATAAGGGCGTCTTCTTCTGGGGTTAGGCCTCCAAACATTATTCTAAACATACCGGTCAGATTTATAATATTTGTCCTTAAAATATCTGATGGGGTTTCATCCTCCCCTACAGCTGGTAGCTCAAACGGGTTAATATGACTCTGCGAGTTTAAAGAAATATTAAACACCTTACCGCTCACCGCTTCAGCTAAAAAGTGATATTCGTTTTCCGGGTCAATCACAATCACATCGGTATCAAACATTAATGAACGGAGGATTTCTAGTTTAGTGGCGTAGCTTTTACCGGAACCAGCCTTGGCAAAAGTAACAGAGTTATAGTTATCTAAAGAAAATCTATCAAATAATACCAAACTGTTATTGTGGCGGTTAACTCCATATAAAATTCCCTTATCAGAAGTAAGATCAAAAGAAACAAAAGGGAAAATACTGGATAGTGGGGAGGAGTTTAATTTAGAATGAACACCCAGCTCATCATCAGCGGTGGGAATAATACTTTTATAACCCTGCTCCTGTTGAAAAAGGGCGGGCTTTACATAAACCAGTTTGGCCTCCAAAATAGATTTGATTTCTGATTCTAGCTTATCAATATCTTCTTCACTGTCACCATAAAGGGTAATATAAACACCCACATCAAAGAGTTTCTCTTGGGCCTGCTGTAAATTATCACGCAAAGACTCTAAATCTTGATAAGCGGTGTCCAGCATTGGGTCACGCACCAAACCCCTACCCTCTCGCTGATTTATCTGGCTTTGTACTTCAGCTACTTTTTTTTGAAAAGTACGGAGGATTTTTGCTGTTTCAATAGGGTGAATAAAAATAGAAATATTAAAAATTTTATTCAAATTAATAATAGGGGCAAACCAGCTTTCTGTCAGGAAGCGAGGATAAGAAATAACAAAGAAGGTGCGAGCAATTTTCTCACCCAGATTAATCTGTTTAGGGGTTATTTTTAAGGCAGATGGGGCAATAATATCTTGCAACTCTAAAACACCGGACTCATATATTTCCTGGGGCAGGAATGATGTCAGGGGCGTCTCTTTTTCTTTCTTTTTTAAAAAATCAAATATTCCCATTTACCTGTCTAAATTTTAATTAATAAAGCAATACTTATATTATAGCAGAAATTATTTTTATTTATTTGTATAGACATAGATTATAAATATTAAAACTTTGACAGGTTAATTTTAAAGTTTAATTGGTTTTTCCGTATCACCCGGATTAAATAATTTATAAAAGAGCTCTATGGCCTCTTCTGTACCTAGGGCCGTGCTTTTTATACCACAACGGAGTAAGCCTTGTTGAACCACAGAAACCCGCTGCTCTAGCTGAGTGCGGTTTTCTTCAAAGTTATCAGTTTTTTCCGCCGCCGCTACTTTTTTGTTAGCATTTGGTAAAAACTTTCCCAACCCGCTATCTTTTTTTGACCCTAATATTATAGTGGGGTTAAAAGGAATAACCACAAAGAAAGTTTTTGACATAATACTTTGATTTTCTGTAAAATTTTTAACAAAGCCAACATATTCCCGGATCTGGATTTTTAACAAATCATTCAGTTCTTCATTATAACGTTTCTCCAGGGTGGCTAAATAAGGCCTAATATCTAACTGCCGGGACTGGACAGAAATTTGGATAGAGAAATCCAGAGAGTTTAGAAAATTTTGGAACTGATAAATAATTGCCTCCTGCTCATCAGCGGATTTTAAAGCAAAGTTTAGGGATGAGGAAAGAATAATGGAACGGAATGAACCGTCTTTCATTATTATTACCCCATCACGCACTTCTTTAATGGGTACAAATTCTTGGGTTGTTTTTGCTACAGCCATACTTTCTTTATTATATCTTAATTAACGCTTTTTTCCTAAAACACTAACCAATAACTTATCTTTCCTCGTGGGTAACTGGATTCAAACTTTCTTTTATATCCAAACTCCAAGTTAAATCATGTAATTTACTTTGAGATAATTTTGGTATATATATTGGTGGCAAATTTTGCTCTTTTGCTCCGGAAGCGGCGGCTTTTTCCGGGCTTTTACCTATTTTTTTCCACAAATATAATTTACTGGAGACAAGATAACCAAAAGCGCTCTGGGCCATATTTATTAAAGGTTTGCCGTTTACTTCATAAAAAGCCAGCGCCAAGGAGAAACCCAAAACGATAACCACTAATGGAATAACTAAAAATAAAGGTAAAAAACGAAAGACAATAAAAGAAAGGCCCGCCCCACCAGCAAGATAAATAAATTGTTTGATGGTTAGGGGACCAAATATTTTATCTTCTATTTCTATAAATTGTGGTACTTGGAATCTCATATTGTTTATTATCCAAACTCCCCTTCAAACTAAGCTATTGGCTCGCGGTAGGGATCATTGCCAGTATTATAAGTTTTTTTTGAAACCTCTGGCAGCTTTGTCTCTGGTTTAGCGGTTACTATTTGCTGAGGGGTAATGGTAGAGCTGGTCATTTTAGACTCAAAAATATTTATGGCTGGTGTTTTTGTAATATCCCTCACGCCCTCTCCTGGTAAAGTTTCCAATTCCTGTGCCGGTCTTATTTCAATTTCTTTAGTACTCTGTATATTAACTGGTATTTTTTCTTCAGCCTGGGTCACAGCTGAACTCATATTCACGCTCCCTCCCCCACTAATAGAAGCAGGATTCTCAATTTCCTTCAAAATTTGATCCCGGTTCAAATCCGCATCATTTGTGTCAGTAAATTTAGTAGCTGGCTCTTCTTCCTCGGGCTTCCCTACCACCTCCTCATCAACCACCTCTTCATTCATCATCTGAAGAGAATCCCGAATGGGTTTAAAAATACTTTCACTCACATCCATGGCAATTTCCCTAGCCCTGGTCTCTGTTATTCTCATCTCACGCTGTATATTTCCCGTAAAGTCAGCCAAGGGCTCTAAACCAATCATTACCAGGGTAGTTTCCATTTCCAATTTCCCCGCCTGATCAATCAACAGTCTTTGTCTCTGTGTAATTTCCTGGAGTTTGGTTTTGTAATCCACAGAAATAATAGCCTGCTTTACATCCGCTGGCAGTATTCTCATTTGCTCTGTTATTATTTTTTGTGTTTCTTCGTTCATGGTTTTAATATTTTGGAATTATACTAAGGTGCTTTATTTTTAGCAGCATCCCTAGCCTCTCTTCGCATTTCCTGCATTTCTTCTCTAAGTAATTCTGCTTCACTTTTTTCTTTCTGACCCTCCATTCTAGTAGCTATTTCTTCATTTCTATCAGGATTAAAATTAGATCTAATAATTCCAGCTATTCCCACCTTACCATCTCTCATTGCTTGAGCTAAGTTTCTTGCTCTCTCTACTCTGTTAATCTTCTTAAGGTCATCCTGATCTTGTTGATTAGTACTTTTTTTCATATTTCCTTCAACAGCAAGCTGGGCTTTTCTAGTTTCTTCTTTTATTATTTTATTTTGTTCTGCTATATCATCTTTATACTTTTCCTCATTTTTAGTAATTAATTCTTTTTCCTTTTCAGCTCTTGCTTTATTTGCTGCCGCTAATTCTTTTCTAGCCTCTTGTTTTTCTGTTGCTGTCCCGGTTTGAATTTTTTGTTGGGCATGAGCAATATCTCTTTCTGCGTCAATGATTCCTTGGTTACCAGCAATACCTTCGTTTTTCATTCTATTTACTTCATCCGCCGCTGTTTTATGCACCGTATTTCCTTGTAGATTACTTTCAACTGCTACCCTCCTTCTTTCTAAAGCATCTCTAGCTGCAACTCTATCTGCCGCACTGACTCCTTTATTTGCATCATTAAATGCTTTATTGGCCTTTTCTTGTTCAGCTTGTTGTGCTCCAGCAAAACCAGTCATTTTACCATCTTTACTGTATGATCCACCACCCTTACCAGCGTCAATCTTAAGGCCGACTTTATCACCTACAAAACCAGTTGCTTTTCCAAATGACTTAGTGTTTCGTACATCATATGTGGATTTAGAAGCCATTTCAAGACTTTTTAATTTTGCTTGTGCCATTCTATCTCCAGTATCAGCTTTTGCTCTTAGATCTTTACCGTACTCATCGTTAAGCTTATTTGTTGCCCCTCGTCCGATAGTTTGTCTTGCAAGCAGTGCTGCTCCACCAGTAGCCGCTCCCATAGCTAACCCCACTGCGGCCATGCCAAATTTTTCAACAGCGGCGCCGATAGCGCCCATCATTTTTTTGGTGGTTTTTACGGCAATAATCAATAGAAGGATTATCATCACATATTTAAAATAAGCCATATAATCTGCAGTACCGCCGTCTACCATAGAGGTTTCAACTCCAGTACCTGGTAGTGCACCACCAACTTCCGCTGTTTTATTTATTGACCCTGGAAGTGAATTAAAAGTATTGCCAACCTGTATTATTAAATAAACAAAAAGAAGAAAAACTGGCGCCACCATTACTTGGCCGTAGAGAGTCTCACGCCACATCTTAGAATACTCAGCAAACTTTGGTAGGACAGCACCCATAAAACCAATGGGAGACATTGCAGCTAAGAAAATTAGCACTACTATTCTAGTGGCCATTAGTAGCATGGCATACATAAAAACAAGAAAAGCGACAAAAATAGTTATAACCTGTAGATATGAAACTACACCAAAAGCAATCGAGAAAACACTGCCTGTGACAGATGTCATTCCTGAAAGGCCAGTAAGCCCCAATGCTTGGATAATTATTTCATCAAGTCCCGATGCAAGACCTCCCTCAGGGAGGGGAGTTGCCATAATTTTATCATATATAGCTACCGCCATTATATTTCCCGCATCAATAACAATTCTAGTAATAAATAAACTAAAATTTATAAGTAGGGCAGCAATGATCACATTTGCCACTATCTTTTTTGTATTTGCTCCCGCCACCCCAATAATCATTTGAATAGCGGACCAAAGGAGAATAAAAATAAAGGTGATATTACAAATATTCCTTATCATTGACCAGATTAAAACAATACCATCATTTACATTAGAAAAAGTTGTTGTATTTAATGTAAATTTAGTAGCCGCGTCTAACATTGCAGCAGCAATTCTCAAGAAAACTGTCAAGATTGGAAGAATAAGGATTTGAAGAATAAAACCCTGGATCATCATAAGAGTTTTCCCTATACCCCCTACGGCCACATTTTTAAGAGATTCCACTAACCTTGTTTGCCAACTAGGATTAGACTTACCAGCCAAACTATCTTTTCGCGCCTGAGTCATTGGGGCTTGAGTAATTACATCATATGTACCCCCACCTGAAGCCTTATAATCTTCATAAGCGCTCACCGCCTCCGGGGTCGGGTTCAATAGATCAGATCCTGGATAATTTGTATTGAGCCAGTCCATCATTTCACTCCCCCTTAATGCTGTGGCTTTTTTTATATCAAATATACTAAACTTATTTTTATCTTGCTGAGAGTAAAATGAGTCAAAATTTAGGCCACTAAAAAGAAATATGGAGAGGAGGGAGATTAATATTATTTTGGAAGAAAGTTTTTTCACAAGATTTTTAATATTTATTTTTTATATATATCCACCCGCCTAAGTTTTTATCCGATAAAAATTTTTGCGGGCCAGGAAAAATCTCACGCGGGCACAGCGGTGAATTTATTTACCTGTCTAAGTTTTGGCTGATAAGGTTTGTGACAGGACCTTCCTTAAATAAACTCTACCCCACCCAGTTTTCAAATATTGCTCTCTGATAAAAGCATCATGTTTATTCATGAACCCCTCATAGTATATCAAAATAAATGGAGTTCTGCTTGCCGTTGCCACTATTTTCTTTGAGTTATGCATCACAAACCTTTTCTTTAAATCATTGGTACAACCTGTGTATAACCAGGTATCTTTCTTGCTTCTTAATACATAAACATAATACATAATTCAGCCAAAATTTTGACAGGTTAATTTTACCACAAATAATTTTAATTAACACTATATTTAATGCTTATTTATTAACACCCATATTTCGTATAACTATTATTTACACATTCCCCTATCTAAAGTCCCAAACTGGCCGGTGTAATCCCCACACAAGTATTGCTGGTCACTTTTCCCACTAACCAATTCCGTATCTGATTATAGAGAGTACCACCAGAGGCGTAACTACTAACTATCGCCGCAGAATGTAAAGTATTCATGGTCGTAAGTGGGGCCACCAGCCCAGGGACGGCGGCATCATTGGTATTATTTTGCACGGCAGTCAGGACGGAGGTTAGGCTGGTGATATTATTCACTGTTATTGGCGATACTCGAGCAATGTCTGTTTTATTCCAAGTGAGATCTTTTACTCCGGTATAGTCACCAGTAATTTGGTTAGTTACTTCTGTTTTAATAGTGTCTGAACAGGTAGATGAAGCAAAGGCGTTTTGAGTGGCATCAATTAAATTAAAAATAGTATTTTGTGTGCCTAAATATTGGTTTTCAATGGCAAGTTGATTATTTATAGTTTCCAAAGCTACAGCGCGGTTAGCAAAATTTTGGCTAAAATTTATACTACCGTCAGGTTTATAGGATCCAGTACCGTTTGACGATCCTTGGTTAGCGGCTAACTGAGCTTCATTAGCGGCTAGTTGAGTGTCTAAGGTACCAAGATAAGCCATGTATTCATTAAAAGTATTATCTTGTGACGGCTTTTTACCTCCAAGTAAACCAGCATCTGATAATGAACCCATACCCATAAGTATTACTTGGTTAAGTAAAGCATTTATAATAGCGTTAAAGTCATTGGCTAGCTCCAGCTCTCTGATGGTGCTGGTATCAGCCCAATTAATTTTATTAGCAATAACTCCACCCGGTGTTTTTGTCACGCAGCCACTATCACCACGCTCCTGACCGGTAACCGCGGCATATTTATCTAAGCGAGTATTTTGGGCATCAATTTGTTCTGGGGCATCAGCTAAAACTAAAGGTACGGGCTCAGGGCAGTCCTTCCAGGACATAAAACCACCACCCCAGTTTGCCTCCGCTAATTGCACCTCTTTGTTCCCGGATATTCTGACATCCAGCTCGTTTTGGGCTAATATCATGGCCCCCCACTGGTTGTTTTGTGGCTGAGTGGTCATGGTCAACCAGGAATTCCACCCGCCGCCACCAATAAAGTCACCGTTGGTGAATTTGTTCATAGCATCAGTCACATTTCCCAAGGCGCCAGTAAAGGTACAGGCTATTTGTTCTTTAAATGGGCGGTATTGTAACCCAATAGCTAATTTAAGTTGAATTTTAAAGGGATCACAGAGAAAATTAAGAGCGGGGTCATTCATTAGAAAATCCCCCACCGTTATATCAGCGGTGTTTTGTAAAAACTGTTTAGTGTTGGTAATAAAAGCCGGGTTACCTTTAAAGCCACTATCAATCCAAGCCACAATACTATTAGTTACTTGTCTCAATATAATTTTTACAGCCCGCATAAATATTCCAGCCTTTAGATTATCTTGCTGAGCGCCCGGCTGTTGACCAGAGAGAATTCCAGCTATTGTCCAGGTGTTGTGGACCAAAAGATAGGTGTTTGTTTGCACCGCATAATCCATCTGTGGGTAACCTGGGGATGTGGGCATACCGGTTGGAACAGCGGTGTTAGCTGGGGTTGAGGGTGTTTGTGCCAGCCCTATAGGGACTGGCAAGAAAATAGAAATAATAAGGGAAACTATTAAAAGTTTAGAAATATATTTTTGTTTTTTAAAAAATACAAACATTTTAATTTTTAAACATTATAACATTAAAAAGCTGGTAGCCATAGTCATTTTTGGTGGCGTATATTACCTTTAGGGTAGAAATTTTTTTTATTAGATTTACAAGTGAGTCCGCTAGGTTTTGTGAGCTGGTGCTGTAATGGTTTAAGACCGGAATAATTGTAATGATATCTTTACCAGATTTTTTCATTATATCTAAACTTTGATAAATTTCCTGAAAAGAGTTAAGAATGGACAAGTGCTCATTTAGAAAAACCCTGGGCACATTAACTTTCAACAGGCTCAGTACAGTTTTTTGGGACCGGGTAATTAAAGGATCAAATCTTTTAAAAATAATTTGAGTTTGCTCCGTTATCTGGGCATCATTTGTAATGTTTGCAAAATCATTTATGATATTATCAATTTTTTCTGTTGGAGTTTGTAGGTTGGTTAAAATTATTCCGGCCACTTCGTTACTATATTTCTTTAAGGCTTCATTATCTGTAAAATCATTTATTAAAATTTCTTTTTCTGAATAGATTTTAAAAACAGTGGGCGGCATATTTACAATGGTATTTTCTACAATTTGCAGTTTATCTGTCTCTGTTAGAGGGGTATCTATTTTTCTCGTGGCTACATATTGAGATAAGAGCAGCCGCCCCATTTTTTCTGTAGTAGTTAGGCTATTAAAATCATCCACTGCTTTTTTATCCGCCGCAATTATTTCCGGGGAAATTTTATCATTTGGTTCCTTCTCTGCTTTAGCGGTGTTTGTTTTTAAAGGGTCTCGGTTTGCTGTTATTTCCTCACTGTCACTGGTGCCATCACCATCTGTGTCTGTTTTATTTGGATCGGTTTTCCAAAGAGCCTCCTCCCAGTCTGGTAATTTATCACCATCAGAATCTAAGGCAATAAATTCTTGAATCTTAGTTTGACTCTCAAAATTTAAACTTTTTATCTGATCTGAGTTATCTCTTTTAAATAAATTAAAGGACAAAACAAGGCCAATGGCCACTATTATAGAAAAGATTACTAAAATAAATTTTTTTGAAGGAAAGTACTTGTGCATACGTTGATAGATTATATCAAGTATTTGTGATAAAATACAGTCATATTAACCTACCAAAATTTTATCAGATAAAACTTAGGTAGGTGAATTTATTAATTTAAAAAATCATTAAATGAAAAAAAATAAATTTATCACTCTCATCACTCTCGTCTCATTTACTACAGTAGCTATTTTTTCTCCTTTTCCCGGCCCCACCCCAAAAACTTATGCACAAAATACCAGCAGTTTGCGGCTAGTTGCTAATACCGCTGGTTTTTCCTTCAAAAAAGATTTAGCGTTGGGTGATACTGATCCTGATGTAAAAGAACTCCAGAAAATCTTGAATTCTAGTTTAGATACAGCTGTGGCTGTCAGTGGGGTTGGTTCTCTGGGTCAGGAATCAACTTATTTTGGCAACCTAACCAAGACGGCAGTGATTAAATTTCAGGAAAAGTATAAAAGTGAGATTTTAACACCTGTTGGTCTGCCGGCTGGCAACGGGATTGTGGGTCAAACCACCAGAGCCAAGCTAAACGTGCTTCTAGGAATTACTACTCCCACTTTGGCTTCTACGGGTTCCCCTCAAAGCCGGGCGGGGTCTGGTACTGCCACCATGAACATCCCAGCCTCTGTCCCCTCCCAAACTTCCGTTTGTGCTTTTGTAGAATTATTAATAGGTATTGGGGCTGTAAGTCCTAGTAAGGCCAATGCCGCCCGTTCCGCTTTGAATTGTTTAGCACCAGTTACCATGGTAACTACCCCCGCCCCATCTCAGAGCGCGGTCTGTACTTTTGTAAATCTACTCATAAATATTGGCGTAATTGCCCCTAACTTATCAGACAAAGCCTTGGCTGCTATGAGTTGTACCGCCAATGCCGCTTACGTAGATGTTAAGGTTAATGGTTCCCAGGGTCCAATTTCTGTGCTGCCGGGAACGGAGATACGTCTATCTTGGCACTCTGAGGGTACCAAATCTTGTAGTGACGGCCTAATTACTCTCCCTACTTCCGGAGCTGTTAGGCTTGTGGCAAATAATTCTTTGAATTACCCTGTCAGCTGTTTAGCTAATAATGGCAGTAGTGTGGTGGATTCAGCCACAGTGATTGTCTCTACTAGTACTAACGCCACCTCAACTATTCAGGTTTTAAGCTCAAAAATCACCCCAGGTTATGATTTTGCCACCTTTGAAGCAACCACCAATGTCCCAACCAAGATGGTTATTGCTTATACCAATAACCCAACCGCCACCTCTTCAGTAAAAATCTATGAATCTGCTACTTCCACTGTTCATTCAAACAAAATCACCGGCTTGGTCCCAAACAGTACTTATTATGCCAGAGTAGCTTTTGTAGTTAGTAATATAGACAATATAATGACGGAGGAGTTAACTTTCACTACTTTAGCGGATGCAAGCAGCGCCGAGTTAGCCCAGAGAGTATTATCTTCTGCTACTGGTAAAGGCGTGGTGTCTATTCCCGAGTCCGCTAGTCTTAAAACAGATACGCAGGTAACACTAGAAGCCTGGGTAAAGCCAACTAGTTGGAGTATTTCCCCTGGTCTAAGTAATACCAATGATTCAATTATTATTTCAAAGGGTAATATTGGCGGGAGTATTAGTTATGTTCTCTCATTAGATAATGGAAAACTTGTTTATAGTAATAATGATTCTTCTATCTGGACAAACGCCCCAGTAGTACCCCTAAATGTTTGGACTCACGTAGCTGTTTCTGTTAGTGAAAGTGCTATGAGTATAAATCTTTATGTAAATGGAGTTAAGCAGACTTCTGTTGGTGAGGGCCCAAGGGGAGCCTTTAGTGCCGCCGCTAAAATAAATAGAGCTAATGCTATTACAGAAACCCCTAGTTCTATTATTAATAATAACTCAGCCGGGGCTGGTGGTTGGGGTGACACAACGGCCACCACTACCAGTGGTACTAGTGGTTGGGACTCAGCACCCACTGAGGGGCAGGTGCAGTCACTACTTCCTCAAGATGTAGTCCCAACTGTAGTTACAAGTAATGTTTACTTTGGTAATCTTTACCCAAACATTTGTTTAGCCACCTCCACTACGGCCGTTAACGAAGGAAATGGTTTTATCGGTTTAATTGATGATGTTAAAATCTGGAATATTTCTAGAACCGCTGATCAAATAAAAGCTGATTCAGCCACCACCACAGCTTCTTCTTCTGCCACCCTCCTATTAATTAGTACTAGTACAAATGTTATTCCAGAACTTGGATTGGTTGGTCATTGGTCATTTGATGATGGTAGCCCCTCGGACCTAACTTATAATAGTAACAATGGTTCCCTAAAGGGAGATATGGAGATTGTGGATGACCAGTCAGCTGTATCCCCTATCCTTGGTGCTGGTTTTGGCCTCAGTGGTTTGGAATTTAATTTTCCAGAAACATGTGATTCTAGTTTGTATCCAGAAAATACGGCAGGTGCTGAAAATCTTCTTCTAGAGCAGGCTGGCTATGAAATAAGTTTTACTGGAGGAGTAAAGAGTGTAAGCAAGTCCGGGTCCTATTATGTTGTAGTGTTGGAAACCTGTGATAATCCAGCCGAGGAGCTAGTGAAGAGTGTAAAATTAGTAGGTAAGGCGCCACCAAGAGACAAAAGTTATTATAATATTCTAGGTAATGTCTCAGTGGCCATTGCCCCTAATATGAAAGTACCAGCAGAAAGGGACACTATTCAAGGAACTGCCTTGGATTTGATTGCCAACCCAACTTCGGCCGTTGGGGTCAAGTCTTCCCCCGGGGCAAACTCTATTGGTTACGCTACAAATTGGCAGCCACAACCAAAAAGTTGTATGCAGCCGCCAAAGAAGGGTGGTCCCCTAGGTAATTTTGGAATAATTGGAGCTATTGTTGGAGCTATTGCATTGGTGATTATTACTATCTATTGTGCACCATGTGCGTTTGCGTTATCACAGCTTTATATAGGAGGTTTTGCTGCAACAACAGCGGTTGGTGTGGTGACAGCAACAACGGTTGTTGCAGGTGCGGGGGCTGGGTATATGGCCGGAAGTCAGATTGAAAAAGAGTAAAAATATAAAAAAGTTTAGACAAAACACCCCGAGGTAGTCCGAGGGGTGTTTTTGTTTTAACTTTATATGCTATAATATATTCATATTAATTTATTAATCTTTTATATTTAAAAATGAAAAAAATATCCTCATTTATTTCTCTCTTTCTCGTCATTATAATTTCTGTGGTAAGTGTAACTTTCATTTCTCCTAAACAAACTTCTGCTCAGAACATTGGCAGTTTACAAAGTATCGTGACTCCTGGTTTTTCTTTTAAAAAAGATTTAATACTGGGTGATACGGACCCGGACATTCGAGAGTTGCAGAGAGTGCTAAATGCTGATGTGGATACTATTGTGGCCACAGAGGGGGCTGGTTCTCGGGGGCAGGAAACCACTTATTTTGGTAATGCTACCAAAGCAGCTGTTATTAAATTTCAAAATAAATATAAAAGTGTTGTCTTATCCTTGAATAATATTACCGTGGCTGACGGGCTAGTAAATAAAGCCACCAGAACCAGGTTAAATCTTTTGGTTGGGGTGATAAATACTTATGATTCCATTGGTTTACCTCAAAATCGGCCATCAGCGGCTGTCTATATCCCCCCCGCCCCAGTGGTGGCGACATCTAATGCCGCTAACTGTCAGTTTGTTGAGTTGTTAATAAGTATTGGTGCCATTTTACCTGAAAAATCAACTGCTGCCCGTGCGGCATTTAATTGCCCGGCCGGAAACTTTGTAGACCTAAAGATAAATGGTCAAAATGGCCCGTTAACTGTTGTAAAAAATTCCGCTTTAAATATTTCTTGGACCACCTCTGGAGTGAGTGCTTGTTCTTCTGGCGGGGTTAATAAAACCATTAGTGGAAGTGAAAATTATACTATTGGAACAACTGGCCAGACCTTTACTCTTACCTGTAGAACAGCCGCTGGAGCTAATATTTCGGATTCCGTTTTGGTTAATATCAGTGCTACGGCTGGTACCCCACCATCTATTGTAAGCAGTGAAGCGACCCCAGGGTACTCACTAGTTATTATTGATCTCACTACTAATGTTCCTACTAGGGCGTATATTACCTACAGGACAAATTCATCTGATGCTAAAACTGTTTCTTTTACAGAGCTTAAAACCACCAGGACAGAAATTATTACAGGTCTTGTTCCTAATACTACATATTATGCAAAATTAAGAATTGTTGATGCTAGTGGTAATGAATATATTTCAGAAGAAGCTACCTTTATAACCAGTGATGATCCAGCGGATGTTCCTGTTATTGCGCCCCAATCCACATCATCCCCTAGAATTATTTCTTCCTCTGTTACCCCTGATTCCACCTCGGCAAAAATTGATATTGATACTGATGTGGAGGTAATAACCACTATCTTCTATGGCAGAAATGAAGGAAGAACGGTCACAATTGTTAGTACTAGTACCGCCACCACTACAACTTCTGTCACAGCTTCTTCCACTACCGCTTCTGGTACTGCCACTACTACCGCCACCACCACAATCACTACTTCTACTACAACTCATACTTACGCTAATAAACGATCTAATAATGACTATTCAAATCCAACCACTTTTTCTCTGGTTAATCTATATCCAGAAACTACCTATTATTATACAATAATGGTAACTGATAAAAATGGTAATTTTGCCACCAGCACAGAACAAACTTTTGACACCCTGGTGGCCGCCCCAGTCGTCCCAGTCACGGCAGAAATCCCAATTCAAGATGAAGGGGCAGGGATAAGGTCTCAATTCCAAGGCTGGATCAAGGAGGTGAAACAGTGTTATAGCGATAGTGGTGGAATAAAAGATCGATTCCAACAAGTGATTGTTGCTCCTTGTAAGAATACCGTTCCGGTTGTTGGTCGTGTTTATGAAAATGATCCTGCTACTGGAGTACAGAAGGAAATAACCGGCAGCCAATATGGTCTGGGTTCAATATCAACTGTAATGTTCTTGTGGAATAAAACAGACAACATGCCACTACCTGAGGTAAAACAGGGAATTGTAGGTGGAACAGCTCATCCTAAAGCGGATGCTTTTGCTGAGAAATGCCCAAAGGTAAAAGCCTCCGTTACCGCAGATCTAGTTAAATCATTAACTTCTGGTGTTGTTGATGGGGGTTGGTTAGGCACTGGATATAAACTCACTAACGGGAGTGAGTGTGTACCACCACCTCCCGCCCCACCGAAGAAGAAGTGTGGTATGTGGCACGACCTTACAAGTTCATGTGAAAGTCATGCCTTTTGGTAAAAACTAAAATATTTAGCATCTTTAGCTCTTTCCTTATTATTTAACAAAAAAAACCGCTCACTGAGCGGTTTTTGTTTAGCTTTTATCTTTAACTAAGTTCTTTTACTAAATTCACCCAATTTTGGAGAGTGAGGTCCTCCGCGCGGATTTTTTCCGGGATTTTACAGACCGTGAAAATTTCTAGGAGGTTGTTTTTGATGCCAAAAGCTTCCTTTAAATTCCCTATTAGCATCTTGCGTTTATGAGCAAAGCCGGCGTGCAAAATCTGGAAAAATTTCTCTTCGGAGATACTATTTTCCATAAATAGTTTCTTAGAAATATTTTTAATCAGTAAAATAGCTGAATCCACATTGGGCGCCGGAGAAAAGTTCTCCTTTCCCACTTTCATGATCATTTTTGGCACGCCATACGCCTTGATACTAATAGATAAAAGGCTTTCTTTGCCGTCATTAGCAATAATTCTCTGAGCAATTTCTTTCTGCACCATCACCACAATCCTTTCTGGTTGATTATCAGTTTCCTCCAGGAATTTTCTTAAAAATAAACCGGTAATATAATAAGGGATATTGGCAATGATTTTATACTCCCCTTTCCCCACCTTAGTCAAGGCGGGGTGGCTTTCTGAAGCCGGGGCGGTTGTCTTGAAGTTGAGAATATCATCGTGTATTATCTCCAGTTTTCCCTCTTTAATTTCTACCGCAAATTTTTCTTGTAAAAATGGTATCAGACGATCATCTTTTTCCACCGCTATCACCTTTTTGGCCGCGGCCAGTAATTTTTCCGTCAGCACCCCTTTACCCGGCCCCACCTCAAGGATAGTATCAGCCCCATTCACCTCTCCAGCCAAAACCATCTTCTCCAAAGCCACTTTGGATTTCAAAAAGTTTTGCCCCAGTGATTTTTTAGCTATTATTTCCATATTTTTATATTAGCATGATATTCATAAGTTATTAAGGGCATACTAAGAAAACACAAAGAGAATGTGGTTTTGGAGTGCGCATAATTTTCCGAAGTTCACGAGAGAGTATGATTTTGGAGGCTTCGCAGCCGGGTAGGCGAGACGGAGCAAAATTTCAGCAGAAATTTATGCGTACTCTAAAAATTATACTGTCTCGGGAACTTTATTTATCAATTACAACTCCAAATATATTATTTTCTCCCGATATTCAAAAGTCTGATCATTTTCAATAAATTCTTCTTCAATATCCCCTATAAATTGTGACGGCGTATTTACCTGAGCAGAACCAAAAATAGTTCGGCTGTTAGCATAAGTTAGAAACACTTTTTTGCGCGCTCGGGTGAGCGCCACATAAAACAAACGCCTTTCTTCCTCCCCATCCTCTTTATTTTTTGTACTGCCCATCCGCTGGTGGGGAAACAAATCCTCCTCGAGGCCGGTAATAAATACATAATCAAATTCCAGGCCCTTTGAAGCATGCACGGTCATTAGTTTTACCGCGTTCTCATTTTTCTCCAAGCTGTCTTGGTCACAGGCCAGGGCCGCCTCCTCAATCAATTTTTCTATCCCTTCCCCAGCTGGGAAATGATCATATTTCACTGCCAAAGTGGCCAGCTCCCGCATATTTTCCAATCTCTCTTTTTCCTCATCATTACCATCCCGTAATTCTCTCTCCAGCCCGCTTTCCTGAATAATAAATTTAATTACTTCTGATGGTTTACTTTCCTCGGCTTTTAAATTTATTTCATTTAGTAATTTAAAAAATTGATCCACTTTTATTTTAGTCCCCAGCGGTAATTCTTCTTTCTGTCCAGAAAATATTTTAAGAATTGTCACTTTACCAATCCCCCTGGCTGGCACATTAATAATCCTTTTTATATCCGTCAGACTATCCGGGTTTAGGCCGGCGCGGGCAAAGGAAATAATATCTTTTACCTCTTTTCGCTCAAAAAATTTTGTTCCTAATACCTGATAAGGCACGCTTTTAGTTAAGAAAGCATCCTCCAGAGCGCGGGATTGGAAATTAGCCCTGTATAGCACCGCAATATCCCGGGCCGAGACACCAGAAGTTATTAATTCTTTAGCTTTATTAGCAATATAATGTGCCTCCTCTGCTTCATTAAAACCGGCGTAAAGAGAGATCTTGTCCCCCTCCACATTCTTGGTAAACAAATTTTTCTCAATACGGTTTACATTTTTCTTAATAATACTATTTGCCACCGCTAAAATATTTTGTGTGGAGCGGTAATTTTCTTCTAGCAATACCACCTTGGCTTTGGGATAATCTTTTTCAAAATTTAAAATATTTTTTATATCTGCTCCGCGCCAGCTGTAAATATTTTGATCAATATCCCCCACCACACACAAGTTTTGGTGTTTTTCCGCCAAAAGCTTGACCGTCATATATTGCACCTTGTTTGTATCCTGATATTCATCAATATGGATGTATTGCCAAATATTTTGGTATTTTTCTAATACTTCTTTGTTTGATTTTAATAATTTATAGGTTTTTAGCAGTAAATCATCAAAATCCAGGGCTTTTTCTAGCTTTAATTTCCGCTCATATTCCGCCCAAACACGGGAAACCAGCTCATGCTGGCTGGTGGTGTTACCACCCCGGAGAGATTCGGCAAAATCCTCCGCATTTTTCAGATCACCCTTTTCTCGGGAAATAATATTTAGGATTTTATTTGGTTCGTGTAGTTTTGGGTCCAAGCCCATATCCCGCACAATATCCCGGACCGCTTTTAATGAATCACTCTTGTCAAAAATAGAAAAGTTACGGATCAGGCCTATCTCGCGGGCATTTTCTTTCAAAATATGGACACCCAGGGAGTGAAAAGTGCTGATGAAGGGCTTCTCGGCATAGGAAATCCCGGCTAACCCCCTCTCCTTTTCCAAGGCCGTCATCACTCGGTCCCGCATCTCTTTGGCTGCCTTATTGGTAAAAGTAATAGCCAAAATATTCTTGGGCTCTATCCCGTTTTTTATTAAATGCATTATCCGGCAGGTAATAGTCTTGGTTTTACCCGCCCCGGCCCCAGCAAAGATCAAAAGTGGCCCTTTGGTATGTAAAACCGCCTCTTTTTGACCGGGATTTAGGCCTTCTAGATAGTCATTTTTGCTGTTTTTCTCATCCATTGACGTATTATAGCACACCAAAGATATCCACAGGCTATCCCCTTTTTCATTGATAAATGGTCACTTTTCTGCTATTATATATAGGTAGGCGGTTCACCAGTCATATAGACTTTCCCTAATAGCTACAGACGTTTCTGAATCAAACTGCCTCGATTATGGATTTTAAATTCAACACTAAAATAATCAAGCGTATTCAGCTTTCCTTTGGAAGGTTTCTTTTCTTATATGTGCCAATAATTACCCTTTTCATCACTCCAAACATTACCCAGGCCGGAGTTTTATCTTTTTTTACTGAGCTCTTTGCTGGCAAGGATGCCGCGGCTCAATCTGAAACAATTATCGAATCCAGTTCCCAAGACATGCCTTTGCCTGAACCGGTAAATAATATTAACCCCACTTTTAACCCTCATTCCTTAGCTATTATTGATGGTGGTGATGCTCTTTTACCCGAAGTCGGTCCTTCTAATAAAGCTCCGGAAGAGGTGGATAATTCTAACGGCCAAATCAGCGTTTATGTGGTCAGAAGTGGTGATACTTTAGCGGGTATAGCCGAGATGTTTGATGTTACCACTAACACTATTTTATGGGCTAATGATCTGACCAAAGGTTCAGCCTTAAAAGTTGGTCAGACTCTGGTCATCTTGCCTATTTCTGGCGTTTTACATACTGTGGTCAAGGGTGATACTTTAAATACTATAGCTAAAAAGTATGCTGGTGATCTAGACGAAATTGCCAATTTTAATGATTTGAGTATTACGGCTAAGATAGCGATAGGAGACACCATTATGATTCCTGATGGCCAAGTTTCCTCATCTATTCGTCCTTCAGCCACAGCCAATTCTACCTCCAGATTAATTAGTTCTGCTGGCGGCCCAGCTTATGATGGATATTATATAAAACCATTTGTGGGTGGGCACAAAACCCAAGGTTTACATGGTTATAATGGTGTGGATTATGGTATGTCTATTGGCTCAGCTATCTATGCTTCAGCTGGCGGGACAGTTCTTATTAGTAAGAATTCCGGTTATAACGGTGGCTATGGTAACTATGTAGTTATAAAGCATTCAAATGGCACCCAAACTGTTTATGGCCATTTAAATTATACCGTGGTGTCTGTGGGTCAAACTGTCACCCAAGGCCAGCTCATTGGTTATTCCGGTAATACCGGTAAATCTACCGGTCCCCACCTTCACCTTGAAATTCGTGGTGCCAAAAATCCTTTCTAAAACACCCCCTCTCCTGCTATAATAGTCAAATGCTATATAGTAATAACAAAATAAATAATCCATCAGCTAAAAAAGCAGCAGATGACATTTTTAATAAAAAGAAATTAGCGGATGAAGCTAGGCGCGAGCAGGAAAAAGCAAAAGCTGGTCAGAATGAACAAGAGAGAAGAAAAATTCAATTACAAATTGATAATTTAGAAAGAGAGTTAAAACAACTAACTATAAATTTAAGTACCAAGGAGGGTTTCTTGGGTCAAACGACAAGAAAATTAGAGGAGTCTAAAAGAAATGTTTCTATTTTAGAGGGGCAAATAACAAAAGAAGAAGGAAGTTTAAATTATCTTGATCAGGATATTAACGCCGGGGCGGTAAAAGTGAGTGCTTCTGGAAATGATTTAGAAAAAAATAAAACCCAAGTGGCGGCGGTAGATAGAGAAAGAGCGTCCCTGGAAGCTGAATATTCTAAGGATAGAGCGGAATTAGATACTTTGCAAGCAAGAATAAACAAGCTAAAAACCGAAATGGAAAGGTTGATGATAGATGCTGATGTTTTAAAAAAAGAAATAATTAAAGATGAAGTAGAGATAAGCCAAAAGAAGACCCAAGGAGAGAGGCTAGTTTCTGCTTCAAAGAGTTTGGAAGTGGGGGTGAGACAAAAGACTTCAGAAAAAATACTTACTGCTAAAAATAAACAAGCTAAGGAGAAAAAAATAAAAGAGGAAAAACAGGCGGTCTTATTAAAAAAGAGGGTGGCTGAGCAGTTAGAGAGAGAGGAGCAGGTGATGTCCCAGGAGTTGGCCCGCCTTAAAAGAGAAAAAGAGGAAAAAGAAAGAGAGGTAAATGATTTGAAAAGGAAGAAAGAGATGATTAGGTAATTAATTCTTTGGCCTGTATTGTAGCGCCTCTAAAATATGTGATAATTCTATTTCCGCCTTCTTTTCTAGGTCAGCAATAGTGCGCGCTAGTTTTATGACCCGGTGATAGGCGCGGGCGGAAAGGCCCAGTTTGACGGCGCTTTTATCTAAAACATCTTTTACTTCTTTTGATAAATCAATCAGATTTGAAATATCTTTGGAGCTCATATCACTATTAGTTTTTATTTTGCGTTTTAATTTGGCAAATCTCTCTGTTTGCATAGTTCGGGCGGTGGCAATGCGGCCGCGGATTTTGGGATTAGTTTTTATTTGATTATCACTTTTACGGCCGGATAAATCAGCGTGATTTATTTGAGAAACCTCTACCCACATATCTATACGGTCCATAATTGGGCCAGAAATTTTTCTTTGATATTTTAGGAGGTCAATGGCTCGACAAATACATTCCTTGGTTCTAGAGCCATAATTTCCACATGGACAAGGGTTCATGGCGGCAATTAAAATAAAGTTGGCGGGGAAAGTGATAGAGCCGCGCGCGCGGGAAATACTGATTTCTCTTTCTTCTAATGGCTGGCGTAATGTCTCTAACAC
Source organism: uncultured Candidatus Saccharibacteria bacterium (assembly GCA_964605355.1). Classification (GTDB taxonomy): domain Bacteria; phylum Patescibacteriota; class Minisyncoccia; order Phycocordibacterales; family GWA1-40-21; genus CAIJXO01. The sequence goes on along the minus strand of CAZSCE010000004.1, from coordinate 5,654 downwards.
CTTTTTATCAAACTCCGGAAATTCATCCAGAAATAAAACTCCACGGTGTGCCAGCGTCACTTCTCCTGGTTTAGGAATAGTTCCGCCACCCACGAGTGAAACATATGAGGCCGTGTGATGTGGGGCGCGGATAGGGGGTGCAGAAACTAAATCCCCCTTTAATGTACCAGCCACAGAGTGAATACCGGTGATTTCAATAATTTCTTCAAAAGATAATGGCGGTAAAATGCCGGAGAAAGCTTTGGCCAGCATGGTTTTCCCGGTCCCTGGTGGCCCATACATGGCAATATTGTGGCCACCCGCAGCGGCTATCTCTAATCCCCTTTTAGCACTCTCCTGCCCCACCACATCAGAGAAATCAATTTCATTTTCTTCATCCGGTAAGTCTATTTCAGTTTTTGGCTGAGCTGGAATTTTTTGTAATTTTTTATGAAAACGGTTTTTTATTTTCTCTGTCTTCATCTCCTCAGCTTCAAAACATTCTGGGTCATCCTCACCGTCATCATTTTTATCACTTAAAGTTAAATGTGCGATGACTTCCCCCAGGGTATCTGCCCCGTAAATTAAAACATCAGAAATCAAGGCGGCCTCACGGGCGTTTTCTTTTGGTAAATATATTTCCGTAAAGCCTTTTTTCTTGGCCTCGGCCACAGCGGGCAAAACACCACTGATTTTTCTTAAGTTACCATCCAAGGAAAGCTCACCTAAAAATATTTTCTTTTTTGGATCAAAAGATATTTCTTCATTGGCCGTTAAATAGGCAATGGCCATGGCTAAATCAAAAACCGGCCCTTCTTTTTTAAAATCCGCCGGCGCCAGAGAAATAACCACTTTTTGATTACACTGCTTTGGGGATTTGAAGCCGGTATTTTTAATAGCGCTGGATACTCTGTCCCGGCTTTCTCCCACTGATTTATCCCCCAGCCCCACAATAGTTAAATTATTTAAACCCTTGGAAATATCCACCTCCACATCAATAATCCGCGCCCCCAAAACGCTTGGTTGAGCACTGTATGTTTTAGCAAATCCCATTTATTATTTTGTATGTTCAATACAAGTTAGGGAGGCGGGGTTAGCTTCTAGACGAGCCTCAGGGATATCCTGACCGCAGACATTACATTTACCATAGGTGCCGGCCTCTATCTTTCCTAGAGCACTTTCTACTTTTAACAATTGAATTTCTAATTGGTCAGAGATGGCTTTGTTTTCATCTAAACTTTCCATCACATCCGCGGTTTCATTTTCATCGGCAGAATCAGAATCCAAATCAGTGGACTTGGCCTCCCAATTTGTAGGGTTTCCTGGATTCTTCTGGCTAACTGACTCTAGCTCTGTTACTAATTTTGCTTTCTCCCCCTCTAACAACTTTTTGTATTTATTTGTTTCCATAGGTTAATAATAGCATAAAATCAAATTTTTTAAAGCTAACGTTTTAGGGTTTTTTCATTATTGAGGCGGGTGAGTATTTCCTTGAAGGCTGTGTCATTCACCGTAATAATAATGGTTTCTTTATCAATTATTCCATAAAGTAGCATAATTTGTCCAGTTTCATCCTTAAGTATACGGACATCTTTATTAACAATAACGCTATCCGAGAATTTTTTTATAGTGGTGGGTGTTAATTCTGCTAATATTCCCCCAGCAGTTTGATAACCAGTTAGTCTGAATAATACTTGGAAATCTTTCTCTAAATCATTTTCCCAAGAAAGCATCCCGGCATAAGCATTTTCAAAATAAGAAGTCTTAAGAATAATAAATGGTAGATTTTTACCAAAAGAAAAAGTTCCCACCATAAAATCAGGCAATAATGTCCTCTTTAATATCTCCGGTATTTTAAATTCCATGAGATTTACAAATTCAGTAGCGGTTACCAGCCTTTTTGTGGTGGAGCTACCGGTGGTGATGTAGGTATTATATAAATTATTTACTGTAATTTGGCTTTCGTTAAGTTTGGTTGATAAAGCCTGTGCAATAGTCCCCTTTGGCAGAGCATCAACATATAACTCATCTTTAAACTCTGTAGTAATTAATGAAGGCAAAGTTTGAACCTGGGCGGTTTGGCCTGCCCCACCACTATTTAGGAAAGAAACCAGTAATATTCCACCAACACCTAATATAATTAAAATAATACTAACAAAAATAAAAACTCTACCTTTGGAGTATTCACCAGAGGGGGCTTCTTCCACTGATTCAGGAGCTGGTTTTTCTCCTGCCTGTATCTGACTGCGCAATTTGAGATTTTCAGCCAAAGCAATATTTACAGAGGAAATATGATCAGTGCTGATAGCAGAGGCAATATCACCTTTGTAGGTGCGGATTATTGATTTAGGGGCGTTGCTTATCACTGGTGGCTCTGTCGGTATCATTCGAGCGGCCTGTGATGGGGTGTACTGCTGTGCACCCAATACATTATAAGCCGTAGCCGGTGCTTGTTGTTGTGGAGCAGAGGCCTGCAAATTTGGGTTACTCTTAAAAACCGGATCAATACCGATCTTTAAAGTATTCATACCTGGTATATTATTATTTGTTTTTTCTTCCGGAGGCATATCTAAACTGTATTATACCCGAAATTTTTAGTAAAAAACAGCGGAAAATAAAAAAGCGCAGTAACTTCATTTTTTGGACCCGCATAATTTTCTGCTGAAAATTTGCTCAAGACTCCCGCCGTCGCGGTCCGTAGTTCCAAAAATTAAAGTTACTGCGCTTTTTTTACTTACTTATTATTTCTGTGGTGCGGCAGGTGGTGGGGTGGCGGGCTTTGGTGGTAATTTGTTATTTGCCCACTGTGGATCAGCTAGTTTGATTGACAGGCTGATGCGTCCCCTTTCTTTATCCACCTCCTTTACTATCACTGGCACCTTCTCACCTACCTTAAGGATTGAAGCTGGATTATCCACTCGGAAAGTGGCAATTTCTGAAACGTGAACAAGGCCTTCTGTATCACCTTGAAGACGGACAAAGCCTCCAAATTCCGCAACCTTGGTTATTACTCCTTCATATCTCTCCCCTGGTTTATATTCATGAGTCAGCGCTTCCACAATAGCCTTGGCTTTCTCTGCCGAACCATTTTTACCAGTACAATACACGGTGCCATCATCATCAATATCTACTTCCGCTCCAGATTTTTCTTTAATATCTTTTATTATTTTTCCACCGGAACCAATCACTCCCCCTATCTGATCTGGTCTGATTTTAATTACTAATATTTTTGGCGCAGTAGCAGAAATATCTTTTCGTGGCTCGGCAATTTCTTTTAGAATAACATCCAATATTTGTAATCTGGCAATTTTAGCTTTTTCAAAAGCTACCGCGAGAGCGGGAATTGGCACACCACTTACTTTTACATCCATTTGAATTGCGGTGATACCATCTTTTGTTCCAGCCACTTTGAAATCCATATCACCATAATGATCTTCTGGTCCTTGAATATCTGTTAATATTTTAAAGTTACCTTTATCATCCATCATTAATCCGGAAGCAATACCGGCCACTGGTTTCTTCATTGGCACACCACCATCCATGAGCGCAATAGTAGAAGCACAGACAGAACCCATAGAGGTTGAACCATTTGAAGACAAAGCTTCAGACACTAATCTGATAGTATAAGGGAACAAAGCCTGATCTGGCACCATTGGTGATAAAGCTTTTTCCGCCAAAGCACCGTGGCCAATCATTCTTCTGTTTGTGCCACCCATCTTGCCGGTCTCACCGGTAGAAAATGGTGGGAAGTTGTAGTGATGCATAAATCTCTTGGCGGGGGTAGACTGTTCCGCCCCATCAATACTTAAGGCGTCTTTTGGTCCACCCAAAGTCAAAGCGGTTAAAATATGTGTACCACCGCGGTAAAATATTCCGGAACCGTGTAACACTGGAGAAACACCACCAGCTTGCGCAAAGAGTGGGCGGATCTCATCAATCTTTCTACCATCAGCGCGTCTATCATTTTTCAAAACTTGTTCGTGAATATAAGCATCCACTTTTTCTTCAAATAAATTCTCCGCAAAAGAAGAATCCACCGTTGGTAATTTCTCCGCCGCCAATTTCATCCAAATATCCATTATCTCCCCTATTTTTGAACCACCAGGAATACCACTCATCACATAAGTTTCTAATTTTGGCACAATTTCTGTTTCAAATAAGTTTTTAACTTCCTCTGGCATTACCGGAGCGGGAATAGTAATTTTTGGCACGCCAATTTCCGCAATTATTTTTCTTTGCCAATCATTTATTTTCTCAATTTCTTCAGACGCTTTTTTCAAGGCTTCAATCACTACATTTTCCTGAGCTTCATCTCCCCCAAGCTCTATCATATTTATTTGACCATCCTTACCACAGGCAATGAGCTCTAGTTCATAACGTTCATTCTCAATTTCTGTATAAGTAGGGTTGATTTCAAAAACGCTATCAGTTTTATGCTTGCCAATTCTCACGGCTGAAACTGGTCCATGAAAAGGGATTTTTGACACACCTACGGCCAAGGAAGCGGCCACCACGCCTAATACATCTGGATCATCTTGATCAATAGCTAAAGTAGTAATAACCACCTGAATATCATTTCTGATCCACTGGTCAAAGAGGGGGCGGATAGTTCTATCAGTAATTCTACCGGATAAAATAGCTTCATCAGATGGCTTGCCCTCCCTTCTGGTATAACGAGAACCTAAAATCTGCCCAGAGGCGTAAAACTTTTCTTCGTAATCTACTGTCAGCGGTAAATAGTCCGCCCCTTTTTTAAGCTCGCCAGAAATAACCGCGGTGGCCAAAATAGTGGTACCACCATAGCGTAATATTACTGACCCGTGCGCATTTTCTACTAAATCGTTAAACTCGGCACTCAATACCTTGCCATTTAGTGGCATGGAAAACTCTTTTTTCTTCATCTTTTTAAAATTAGATTTGTCAGAAGATTTCAGATTAGAACTGATGTTCCAAACTGCATATCCCCCGGCAAACCGGTTAATAAATAATGAATTTAGAGTAGCATAAATGCAACAAAAAAAACAGGCCGGGGGTTTGGTAACCCCCGGCCTGATGTATAAGCTCACACCCTGCTGTGGTGGCGCCGCAATTTGCCGATAGCGGCAATGTCTTCAATGAGAACCTTCTTCCTCTCCTCATCCTTTTCTTCTTCGGCCAGTTGGCGAAGGAGTATTTCGAGGTGAAGGGAAGCCCCAATGATCTGCTCCCTTGAAGGCAGCTTATCTCGTTTTGTGCACTGTGGTCCGCCAACTAGCCTATTCATGGCGGATGAGCGCGCGTGAAGTGAATCAAAAGCGTCTTTCCTTGGCATGTACCACCTCCTGTTGTTTGAGTTCGTGCTGTTCTTAGTAAAGCTTAACAAAAAAACAGTTTAGACACAACAAAATAAACTTTCACAGTTGTGAAAGTTTATTTTGTTTTCTTCCCCTTTCTCCGCCTTGGTTAAGGAGGAGTGTCATTTCTGAATGACGAGGTGGTTGGTTAGTTTCTCCTCACCCCTACTTGCCCTAAGAGATACTTGCGGTTGTTTTCATCTAAATCAGTGAAACCATCCACAACTTCTATCAGTTTGGCAGAAGTACTTTTTCCAAAACAAACGGCTTCCACTTGGCAGCCTTCGTTCATCTTTAAGTATTCTACAAGCGGAACAAAGTCCCCGTCTCCGGAAACAATGA
>CAZSCE010000003.1:0-55667 GCA_964605355.1 uncultured Candidatus Saccharibacteria bacterium | reverse complement strand
AGTTTCCGTCCGCATCTACAGTGGTTAATTTAACTCTTGGGTCAGATTCCAAAACTCGGACTGATGTTAAACCTGTTCCTGTTCCAATCTCCAAAACTTTTAACTCCGTCAATTCTGGATGTTCCTTTGCATAAGTTGTTAATATTTCTTTCACTGTATCCTGAAATTTCTCGTGATAAGACATTGCTAAAGAACGTAGGTTGTAATACTTCCCCAGCACGCCTGAAAATCTATCGTAATATTCACTATTTTTTACCTTTGGCTCTTCGTTGTTATTTGTCATTTTATTTTTAATTATTACCCTAGAAACTTTTTACTTTGTTTTAATAAATCATTATAATAGTTCATATATGACCTTGCTAAAGCTTGATTATCAATCTCTATTATCGTTGGCACAGGATCAAAGATCTGTAAAACAACAGTGCCAGTGCTGTGAATATTTATATTCGCCTTATTTTTTACAGCAGTCGGCAAAATATAAAACCTATTAATTTCTGGATGTTCTCTTACCATGTTTGCATCATTTTTACCATATTCGTACATCAACATATCATAAGCGATGTTTCTCTCTTTTCTAATATCATTATATTCCTTTAGTTTATTCTTCATTGGTTCATACCAAGTATCACCAACTCCACCAATAACAGTAATAACACTACCTTCTGGAAGTCTTTTAACTAATGAAAGATGGTAAGCCTGAAATTCCTCCTCTCCAGAATAAATTTTTACTTTTAACGCGCCTAAGGATGCGCTGTCAATAAAACTTTTAATTCTCTTATTATTTGTTTCAAGCAAAAACTCATAAGGCTTGCCTTGTTTTACTATTTTTCCATCTTCAATAAAACAAACAGAGTCTGCATTTGAAAGGGCAAAATCAATATCATGAGCCACCATAATAATGCCCACTCCTTTATTTCTAATTTTAGTGAGATGAGAGAGAATAATTTCAGACTGCTCGACATCAAGAGACGACGTAATTTCATCAAGTAACAAATATTCCGGTTTTAAGGCCAAAGCTCGAACTAGAGCCCCTCTTTGACGCTGGCCTAGAGATACCTCATTTGGAAAACGGTCAATAAAACCCTTCATGTCAAACATTTCATATAGTTCTTCAAGGTAATCTTTATTTTCTTTTAGCAACCCTCGGACTTCAAGTGGTAATTCAATATTTCCCCTCATAGTTAAATGTGGCCAAATAAACAATTGCTGAAAAACTACTGAAACTTTTGGCCATGGTGATGTAATCTTATCTGCATCCTCAGGGAAATTATAAATCTTATCATCAATAGTTACCTTTCCTGACTGAGGTAAATCAAGCAAAGATAGAGTCTTGAGCAAAGTAGTCTTTCCGCTTCCGCTAGGACCAATTATTGAAGTAATTTTCCCAGGTTCAATATCAATACTAATATTATTCAAAATTAATCTCTCTTCATATTTTTTTGTGATATTTTCTCCTTTTAACATAAATTATTTTTCAGATAAATTTCTGGTGTATTTTTTCTTTAGCCAATAAGCCAAGAGGTTTAACGGTAAACAAATTGCGATAAAAAATACAGCTAAGGCGGTGTAGATCTCAATTGGTTTATAAATCAAAGAATTAATTTGTTGAGTTACACGAAAAAGCTCTTGCACAGAAATTAAACTAGCAAACAGTGTGAGCTGAAGCATATTCACCTGCAAAGTAAGTAGCTGAGGGATAGTCTGCCTAAAAATAATTGGAAATTGTATTCTAGAAAAAATATATTTTTTACTTAAACCACAAACTTTTCCGGCGGTTACGTATTGTTCTGGAAATTCATCAAGTGCATCGCGCACTATCTGAGCAACACCAACAATATTAATTACTGACAAAGCAAACGAGGCCGTAACAAAAGGAATAACAACAACACCAAGTATAGCCTGGAGTGGATAGTGCAACCAGTACAAAAACACAAGTACTGGGATGCTAGCCAAAACAAAAGACAATACCTTAAGAAACAACCCCGTACTCTCTTTTTGTCTATGCGCCAATACACCAAAAAGGGATCCAAAGATAAGTCCAGAAATCCAAATAATTAAACACAAACCTAAAGTAACAAGGAGTCCAGAAATCAGACTGTCTTTATAGGTGGCAATGATGTTAATTATTGTCATTTGGTGTTTTAAACCTATACCAACGAAGCAAGTTTTAACTATTTATTTACTTGATAATTTTGGGAAACATTATACTTTTCTAAAACTCTCTCAACTGAGCCATCATTTATTAATTCACCCAAAGCAACATTCCACATTGAAACAAAAGAATGCTCTCCTCTAGCAAAAGCAAAAACAAGCCCAAAAGTACGAACAGGAGTATCTCCTAACTGTTGAATTTTTCCGGGATTCGTTTTATTAAATAGATCAATAGTTACTGAATCTGTAAAAGTTACATCTGCCTTCCCATTAATAATATTTAACAATGAATCAGCGTGTGATGAAGTCTGTGATAGAGTAGATAATTTAGCGAGAGGATAACTCTCATTAGCAATTGAAACAGCAGCATCGCCATCAGTAGTAACTACAGTAACCTTATCAGAATTAATCTTAGAAAGATCTCCTATAAATCGGTTGTCGCCAGTTTTACCATAAGCGTAGAGAACAGAACTAAAAGGAGAGACAGAAAAAACAGCTTCACGAGCTCGTGCAGAATTTGGCCAGATCTGAGTTCCGAGAATATCATATCTTCCTGTTTTTAGGCCCTCAATTGAGGTTCCCCAACCAACTTCCTCTACCCAATTTGTTTTTAGATTTAATTTTTTAGCTGCTGCCTCAACAATATCATAAGAGATACCTGTCAATTTTCCAGTTGATTCATCTTTATACATAAAAGGAGCCCAAATAATGTAACCAATGCGTATTTCACCTGAAGCTAAAACTTTTTCAGCTACTAAATTTTGACTAGAGTCAGTAGATGATCCTGAAAAATTTACAGTCAGCAAGCTAACAATGATAACTAAGACAACAAGACCAACATTTTTTAACCAATTATTTTGCATATTTTTTCTAAAATTAGAACTTTATTTTTTTATAAAACTTCTCACTATTATATCACAACCTGGCTACAAATCTATTCTAATAAACTGTTTCGCTCTTTTGAGCTCATCAGCAAGAAAACATATTCTTGGACAGGTGGCAGATGTGGATTGAACACATCCGCCATTTTTAGTTTTGGCGACACTTGCACCTTCTCGATTCGATTGCCATAACAATGGCTTGATACACTACCGAGAGGAAGCGCCTCTCGCGAACCGGAGCAGACGACTTGAGCTGAACCTCTCTCGCGGGAATTTGAATCTCGGCAACACGGTCAACTCCCACCGAAGGGGTACCTATATCCCGATTGACCCCATCGACGACGGCACTATAGAAATTGATGCCGCTGCTGAATTCGGTCATCCCGCAGGACTCCAGTCCGTTACCGCCACCAATCGTCAAAACAAAACGCTTGGTAGTGAGACCGAGAACCACCTCTCGAATAGAAGTAATGATCCCCTTACGGACTGACGAACCGATGTCGACGGTAATCTCATGGCCGATCATCGCACTCTGAATTTCAAATAACGTTGTCATTTCTAGCTCCTTTGTGAATGAACTTCTTCTGTTAAATTTTCTAACTGATATAAGTATATACCTTTTTATAGGCTTTGTCAATAATATTTCAACAAAATAGCCTTATTTTACAATAATAGCTATATTATATAAAGATAAAATACTGTTGACAGAATTATAACAACTATGCTAAGATACCCCTATGATAAAAGAATCATTAAAACAATTAGATTTCGCGGAAAAAGAAATAGAAGTTTATTTAGCCGTGCTAGAACAAGGTAAAACTACCCCAGCCAATATTGCCTTATTAACCGGCATTAATAGAACGACAGTTTATAGCATTGCCAAAGAGCTTTTGGAGAAAGGCGTGATTGCCGAGGATATTGCCGGGCCAAAAAGCTACCTCGTTGCCCTACCCCCAGAAGATCTGAAAAATTTAGCCAGAAAGGAAGAGCGTGATTTAGAGTCTAAAAAAATATTAATAAACCAAGTCACGGCTGAATTACAAAATTTTACTAAAAATACCAAATACTCTATTCCCAAAATCAGTTTTATTTATGAGGAAGATATTGAAAACTTTTTATACAAACAGACTCCAGAGTGGAACAATAGTGCTATGAGTAAGGACAAGACCTGGTGGGGTTTTCAGGACCCAACCTTTGTTCTTTATTATCAAAAATGGATTGATTGGTTTTGGAAAGAAAGCGCACCAAAAGATTTAAAACTAAAGCTACTCTCAAACGATACAGCGGATGAACAACTGGTGGCCAAGAAGGGTTATGAACGTAGACAAATTAAATTCTGGAAAAATAGTAACAATTTTACCGCCACCACCTGGGTTAACGGAGATTATTTGGTAATGGTGGTTACTAATCAGCACCCACATTATCTAGTGCAGATTCATGACGCTACCCTCGCCCACAATATGCGAGAAATGTTTAAAAATATTTGGGAGGGAGAGAAATAAACTTAAATTCCAAATACTCTTTTGGCATTTTCTAGAAGTTGGAGGCGGACGAATTCGGGGTCTTCACCGCGGATTTCCGCGATTTTTTGGTAGACGTGAGTAACATAGGATGGTTCATTGCGCTCACCACGATGCGGCACCGGTGACACATAAGGGGCATCGGTTTCCGCCTGGAGGCTCTCTAGGAGCACGTTTTTAATGATTTTATCAAAGTCATGAACGTAGGTAATAAGCCCCACAAAGGAAATTGTAAAACCTAAATCAATAAATTTCTGCGCCATTTCTAATTTACCAGTAAAAAAGTGCACATCCCCCCGGAACAAGGTTAAACCTTGTTCTTGCTTGATCTTATTTAAAATTTCATAAGCGTCATTAAAAGCTCCACCTTTCACTTCCCCATCACGAATATGAAGCATCAGGGCTTTGTTATACTTAAGGGCGAAATTTATTTGTTTAATAAAATCAGCTTTTTGTTTGGCTTTAATTTTTTCTATTTCTTCTGGAGATCCAACTAACTTATAATATTCCAAACCACACTCACCCACCGCCACCACTTTGGGATTTTTAATTAGCTCTTCATAATTTTTCTCATCAAAATTTTCGGTTAAATTATGATTTGGATGCATACCAATACAGGCCCAGATGTTTTCATGTTCAGTTGCCACTTTTACGGCGTCAATAGAGCTAGCTAAATCCGCCCCTATGGCAATAGTCCCCACCCCATTTTCTTTCATCCGGCTTATAACCTCATTTTTATCTGCACCATAGTCCTCAAAGCCCAGATGTGAATGAATATCAATGTATTTCATAGGATTAATAGTAACACAACCACCTCGGCTCACAAAGCTTCGCCACTCCTCCTTGACTAAGGAGGAGAAAGCGGAGCTAGCTCTTTAGCTACCGTAAGTAATCTAAAAGTCCCCTTTCCCCGCCTTGGTTAAGGCGGGGTGAACATTCTGATGGACGGGGCGGTTGTCTAATCTTTCCTTAAAAATAGTGGGGCTTCGGGACTTTTGTTTTCCTTAATTAATTTTAATATTTTTTCTGAAGTCTCAGGCATAATTGGATTTAGCATTCGGCCAATGGTATAAAGCTTAATCACTAAATCTTTTATTATTTCTATTCCTTTCTCTTTATCTGTCTTTACTAATTTAAATGGTGCAGTTTCTTGGATCATTTTATCAGCCTCGGCTATTTTCTGCCAAATAAAATCTATAGCTTTTTGAATTTCAAATTTTTCCAAGAAATCAAAAAATTCCGTGGGAATGCTTTTTTTTGGTACAGTTACGGGTTCACTCAAATTTGTCTCCGCCATTTTCATTACCCGGGAGGTGAGGTTACCTAAACCATTGGCGAGATTAGCATTATAAGCCTCTTTAAACATTTCCTTGGTCATGGGGCTATCTTCAAATGGAGAGAGTTCCCTGGTCACATAATAGCGCATAGCATCCGTGCCGTATTCCGCTATAAGCTCCACTGGATCAATACCATTACCTAAAGATTTACTCATTTTTACCCCACCGGCACCAGTCACAAAGCCATCTATTATTACCGTTTTAGAATTTGGTAACCCAGCCGCCATCAGCATGGCCTGCCACATGGCGGTTTGCTGGCGTAAATTATCTTTACCACAGTACTGGACCATCCCTCCCGTTTCTACTTGCCACTTATCAAATTTCTCCATATTATCTGGCCAGCCAATAGCTGATATATAATTCTCCAAGGCATCAAACCAAACATACATTACTTGTTTCTCATCTCCCGGTACTTCTATCCCCCATGGCATTTTTTCCTTTAACCTAGAAATACTAAAGTCTGTTAGGCCGGCCTCCACAAAATTACTAATTTCATGAAAGCGTGATTCCGGAATAACGAAATTTGGATTCTTCTTGTACAAATCTAAAAGGGGTTTTTGAAATTCCGAAAATTTAAAAAAGTAATTTTCCTCATCCCGCAGCTCTAATTCCCTATTAGGGTGATCCGGGCATTTACCATCAACCAAATCAGAATCAGTCTTTTCTAATTCACAACCAACACAGTATTTTATCTGATAATTTTTTTTATAAATATAGCCATTTTTATCACACAGTTTCCAAAACGCCTGGGCAGATTTAATATGATGCTCATCTGTGGTACGAATAAAATTTCTGGTAATTCCCTCCGTCTCCGTCACTCCAAGTAAAATTAATAATTCCTGAAACTTTTTGGCATAAAAATCAGCATACTCTTTTGGGGTTTTACCCGCCTCAACCGATTTTTGAAATATCTTTTGGCCGTGCTCATCTGTGCCGGTATTAAAATATACTTCATAACCCAGGAGTTTTTTATACCGGGCAATAACATCTGCTCGCACCATTTCCAAAGCATGACCCATATGGGGTTCCGCATTCACATATGGTAGCGTGGTGGTAATGTAAAAATTTTTAGGCATGGAAAAAATAAACTAAACAGAAATATTTGGAGTTATCTTGTCTTCAAGGAAATGTTTGTCTTTTTGTACATCATCAATATATTCCATCAAAATAGAGGCTAGTGGTGCTGAGAGAATTATACCTAAAAAGCCCGCTAGTTTAGCACCCACAATAAGGGCAATGATAACTAAAATAGGCGAAATGCCCACCACTTTCTTTACCACAAGTGGGTAAATCAAATGATTTTCAAATTGCTGAATAATAACAAATAGACCAAGAACAATAAGGCCCATAGAGAGTCCCCCGCCAGCAAAGCCGGTTAAAATAGCAGGAATGGCCGCAATAATAGGCCCAAATAAAGGAATAATCTCAAAAGCCGCCGCAAAAACAGCAAGGATTAAAGCATTTTTAACACCCAAAATCATAAGTCCCAAATAAACTAGGACGCCCACCAACACAGCCAGCAATAACTGACCTTGCATCCAATAACCAATCTTCTTTTGTGACCTCTTCCACAAACCCAAAATGTAATTTTCATGCTTTAAAGGGGTAATAATTTTTAGGAACTTTTCCACTCCCGCCTCTTGCACTGCCAAATAAAAAGATAAAACGATAATCAAAATAAAAGAGAAGACACCTCCAAATATATTGCTGGCAATACTGATCACGCTCTCAGAAGCGTTTGAGGTTATACTTTGAAACCTTGAGATCAGGTCAGACAAAACAGAAGTATTTACAGCTCCGGATGATAAATCACCAATAATTTTCTTGCCACCATTAAGACCGTCAGATAAGCTACCGGCTATTTTACCGGTCTCCACTAACTTACCATCATTTAGAGGATTCCACAGAGTAACAGAATCTAAATATTTAGGGGCATTACTTAATAAATCTGAAGCTTCATCTAAAACCGGTGGGACAAAGAAATACAATAAACTGGAAAAAACTATCACGATACAGAGATAGGTAATAATAACGGCAAAAACTCTCTTTACCTTATATTTAGCAAACCAATTAATCAGGGGCTCAATGGCAGAAGCAATTATCACCGCTGTCATAACCACCAAGACTAGATCAAGCATTTTATATAACAAAAAAGCAACCAAGAGAACCACCAAAGTTTTTATAATAACCCCGGAACTAATGTTAATATTGAAGTTTTTTTCTGGCTTATCCATATAGGTATAATATCATACCACGGCACTTTTATAAAGAAGCTACGCATTACAAGTTAAAATTTAAGGACTGCTTCAAACTCCGCCTTATCCTCAAAACGCCCCACAATAGCCAGATTTAGGCCCCTATCTATAAATATCTCCCGCGCCAGAGTCATTATCTCCTTTGCGGTCACTGATTCAATATCCTTCTTTATTTCTGCCGGAGTTTTAATTTTTTTATTCATAATCTCCTGGCCACCATAAAATTTAGCCAGGGAGTCTGAAGATTCCAAACCTAGATACATAGTTCCAATTATATTCTGCTTAACTTTTTTTAATTCTTCCACAGAAACTAGTTCTGTTTTTAATTTATTTAGCTCTCCTAAAATAACGGTTATTACCTCCTTCACCCGGCTAGAATCCACTCCGGCAGAAATAGTATACAAACCATGATCAGTAAGAGCGTCCTGACCAGCACTAACATAATAACAAACACCCATTTCATCCCTTAATTTTTTAAACAAACGTGAACTCATCCCAGCATCCAAAATACCGTCAAGTACTTTCATCACTCTCCCTTTTTTATTATAAATATCAAAAGTCCTCACCGCCAAAACCAGGTGGGTTTGATCTGTTTCTTTTTTAAATAAACTCACCGCGGGTTTTATTTGCCCCTCAGTAACTTTTTTCTTGGTCCCTTTCTTTTGTTTAGGCATAGCAGAAAAAGCCTTCTTCACATTCTGAATAGCTTTTTTTTCATTAATATTTCCAGTAATCACCACCGTGGTCCCGGCACTGGTATAAAATTTCTTACGATAGTTTATAAAATCCTCCCGGCTCATATTTTTAATATTTTCCTTTGGCCCAGTAATATCCCAGCCAGCTGGCTGGTCACCGTAAACTAATTCTGTAATTAAATTTTGAACCTTGGCTTGTGGTAAATCCTCATACATATTTATCTCCTCTACAATCACCCCTTTTTCTTTTTCTATTTCTTTTTGATTAAAAAGAGGATTTAAATACATATCTGACACAATATCCAATATCTTATCTAAATGATTATATTCTGCCTTAGCATAATAACCGGTATATTCCTGTGAAGTAAAAGCATTGTAAACCGAACCTAAACTATCTAATTCTATGCTAATATTAGCGTTTGACGGCCTCTTGGTGGTGCCTTTAAAGCACATATGCTCTAGGAAGTGTGAGATGCCGTTTTTATCCTTGGTCTCATATTTTGAGCCGGCCTCTACCAGCACAAAAACCGTAACGGTGGGGTTATCCTTCATAGGCACCGTGATTATTCTGAGTCCATTATTTAAAACAGTCCGTTTACATTTCATATTTCTACACTAGCACAAAATTAGTAATTAGTTTAATTTGGTTTTTAAATAATCTATTAATTCTTTTATGGCCACCCTTTCCTGTTTACCGGAATCCCTATCTCTGACCGTTACAGTATCGTCTTTCTCAATGGTGTCAAAGTCTACAGTCACACAATAAGGAGTACCAATTTCATCCTGACGGCGGTACCTCTTCCCCACATTACCGTTATCGTCAAACATCACTGCCCCAAACTTATTTTTTAACTCTCCATAAACTTCCTTGGCTTTATTAATCAATAATTCCTTATTTTTCATCAAAGGAAAAACTGCTACTTTTACTGGCGCCACCTTTGGGGTAAATTTTAAATACGAACGTACTTCTCCATTCATCTCATCCTCAGTATATGCACTAGATAAAACAGCCAAAACGGTCCTGTCTAAACCAAATGAAGGTTCAATACAGTGTGGAATTATTTTTCTCTTAACTGGATCAATCTCTTCCTCATCAATATAAATTAAATCCACCGTGCTAGCTTTGCCATGCCTATCTAAATCATAATCTGTACGATAAGCCAGACCATAAAGCTCTTTACGGCCAAAAGGAAAATCAAATTCAAAATCAATAGTTCGTTTAGAATAAAAAGCCCTATCCGCGTCAGCCACTTCAAGTTCATGCACGCCACCTTCTTTCAAGCCAATCATCTTGGTCCAATCCAGCATCTCCTGGCGAAAGTGCTCAAAAGTATCCTGCCACATATCAGGCTTGATTAAATATTCAATCTCCATTTGTTCAAATTCACGTGAGCGGAAAGTAAAATCCCTGGGCGCAATTTCATTTCTAAAAGCCTTACCTATCTGGGCCATACCAAACGGTAATTTAGGATGAAATGAGTCAATAATGTTTTTATAATTTACAAACATTCCCTGGGCAGTCTCGGGACGTAAATAAGAGATGGACGTATCATCCTCAATGGAACCAACATTCGTTTTAAATAACATATTAAACTGTCTCTCCTCACCCATTTTGCCACCACAATCCGGACATTTTTCTTTGTTTTCTAACTGATCAGTCCTAAACCTTTTTTTACATTTTTCACACTCGGCTAGTGGATCAGAAAAACCACCCACATGTCCGGTGGCCTGCCAAACTTTTTGATTCATCAATATAGCGGCATCTACCCCATACATATCTTCCCGATCAGTGACAAACTTTTTCCACCATAAATCCCTTAGGTTATTTTTGAGAGTTACTCCTAATGGACCATAATCCCAAGTACCAGCCAGGCCACCGTATATCTCTGAACCCTGAAAAACAAATCCCCTTCTTTTACAGAGGGATACTATCTTTTCCATCAATTCATTAGCCTTATTTTTTTCTTTCATAATAAATACAGTATATATAATTAAAATATTTTCACAACTACCTGATTACCGTTTCAGCCTCTGTTTTAAAATATGGGTCACTACTCAGCCTAGTGTTTAGGATTGGAAATAAACTGGAAACTGCTGTCCCGGTATAAGCATCCTTAGCGGTTAAGGATGCCTCGCTGACAAGTCCAGGTGCTTCGCCAATTTGATCAACGCTCGGTAAAAAGGAAATCTGAAATGACACCTCCCTGGCTGGTGTTACTGTCCCTGCGCCAGCTAAAACCGCACCTACATTCCAAATAATTCTCCCTGTCCCGGGGTCGTAATCCAGTTGTTCTTTGTTTGGGCTAATAGCAGATAGCCATTTAACATAAGGCGGTAAAACAGCAGAAACCTGAGCCCCAGATAAATTATTTAATGGGTTTGTAATTGTCCATGTGACAGTGTAAAAGGTCTCCTGCTCGGCCCGTGGAGGCATTGGCCCGGTATTTTGAAATGGTCCGGTATAATGCAGGGCCTTGGCAAATAATCTAGGGTTAGAAGTAATTTTAATTTTACGAGTATCTGTAAATAAAATATTTTCTTGACCAGCCTGAAAATCTACCCGCTGGCCAGACACAGAATAATCCAAAACAATAGTAGGGTTTACTAGTCCAGAACCGGTAACCGTACCCGCCCCAAAACTACTAAACTCAAACTTACTTTCCCCTTCTTGACCCGGCGCTAGACTGGCTAATGTAATATCTGTAGTTTTATTAAAAGTAATTGTATTATTAATTGATTTATAATATCCACCATCAGCACTAATGGTTGCCTTATTTACCGTATTACCATTAATATTAACCATGATAGAAACATTGTTCACTTCATAGGCTAGATTATTTTTCCACTTAATAACAGCCTCTATTTTTGATCCAGCAGCTGAAACAAAATCTGTTGAATCACTCCCATTAAAATACAGATCAGCGCTGACAAAAGGCCTTCTAATAGTAACCGCTGAAAGTGAAGTACTATATGGCACATCAATAGTTAAACTGTCAGATTTTGCTTGTGAACCAAGGCTAAAATTAAAGACCCGCTCTTCCCCCTCCTGACCACTGAGCATGCCTGAAAATTTAATTACTCTTTTTGCGCCAGGCTCCAGATCACCAATCAGCCAAAGATTATTTTTTGAAAAAGTTTTTGGATTTGAATTGGCAAAAATAAAACCAAAAGGATAATCAACCTTTAATAATAAATTTTTAATTACTGTGGGAGAATTTGAAGTTATTTCCGCGGTCAAATCTACATTTTGATTAGTATTAACCTCATTTGGCCCAGTCACCACAATACTTACAGGCGCGGAAGAAATAAGAATAGAAATCACCTTAGTTTTATTAAAAAAAGAATTTGAACCGGCTACTTTATATTCCAAATTAATATTTATATCTTTCTTCTCATTTTCCGTACCCACCAAAACAATGGAATAATTTTTCTTTATGGTTTGACCTGGCAAAATATTCCCAATAAAATCCTGGACTCTTTTGGCAGGCAATGCGGTGTTTGAAGCCTCCATGGCTCCAACCGGGAAGGTTATTCCTAAATCAGCACCAGCTAAAGTAATGTTGTTATTATTTTTAATTTCCAACTCAAAAGAAACCACGCTCCCCCCAGAAATAGAAATGGGCGCCTTGACTGTTATGTTTATGTTATTACCAGAAACCATATTACCGCCAGCAATAAAATTGTAAGCTACTACCAAAATAGCCACTACAAAAAAAATAATAGATCCAATTAGTATTTTAAAAGATATGGGACTTATTTTGGCGGGGGTCTCTTCTGCGGTAGATATTTCTGCGCCCACTTTAAACTCGCTGTTGTCCCAATCCTCATTCACATTAACACTCTGCTCATGGAGCTCGTGCCTTTTTACCTTACTAGAAACGCGGTCTTCCCTGGCATCCAGCACTTTTTCCAGCTGACTTATTTTGCTTTTAGGATCTTCATACATAGAAAGAATTATACCATATTTTTAATACCAAACCAGCCCCCAGCCCCCTCTTAAGAAAAGCGCAGGGATTACAAATGAGTTTCTTGTAGGGATTTATTGATTTCTAAAATAGCCCGGGATTTAAGGGTGGACATATTAGCTAAAAGTTCGGGGCTAAAATAAGGTGAAGTGGTAAATTGATCAAACTCCCCCAGCTTACCAATATAACCCAAGGCTGAGAGAATACGTAAGGCAATAATACATTCAAAATTAGCCAAATCCTCTTCTTTTTTAGAATTATTATCTAAATAATTATTTAAAAACACCATTCCTTCTTTTACAACCTCGAACAATTTATCATTTCTTTCTTCACCGTGAAGCAAACGTAAAAGCAAGGAAAATATACGCGACAGGAGTAATAATTTATCCTGATCTTTTAAATCTAATTTCTTTTCTGCACCAGTCAAGCGCCATATTTCTTTTCCTCTTACTACGGACACTTGGCAAAAAGAAAAATCGCTCAGTCCATAACGTAATTTAGATTTTAAATGGCGCACGCCCTGGGCGGCCACCCTGATCAGACCAAATTCCTGAGTAAAAATAAAATAATATTTATTGGCTTCTCCAAAATTTATACTTTTTAATATGAAGCTATCTGTAGTATAAATAGTATGCATATTTTACCCTTTCTTACTTTTAAGTTTAAATTTTCTAAAATTACTAATTTCTTTTTTCTCCACTTTCATCTGCTCCATCTCTAAAATAGTATTTAAAACGCTGTCTAATTCTTTTACATTAGATAAAAAATGTCCTTTTTTATTCTCCACAATAACTCTTGCGCTTAATTTCCCCGCCAACTCTTCACTAAGCTGTCTAGAGACAAAAGTGTCATTGTTAGATAAAATCGTCACAAATTCCTGAGCATGCTCCTTAACTTTTAAAAAATCCAAAGGTAGACTACAAAAATCTGAAATTAATGGTATTTTAGGTATAGAACAAAAGCCCGCCACAAAAACACAACCCCCAGCCACAGCTGTTTTGGGCAAGGTCTCTAAAAACCTAGCAATAGTAATACAACCTAGGCTGTGGCCAATAAAATAAGTATTTCTATTTACTATAATTTTTTTACTCTTCAAAAAAGCCATCCACTCAGAAATTTGTGGGCTCATAATATTTGGCATCTCTAAATAACTAAAATCAAAACCATTTTTAATGAATTCCCCCTCCAGCCATCGGGGCCAACCACTCTCAGCATAGCCGCCGAAACCAGGCACAAGGATTACTTTCTTCTTGGCTTTCATTTACTTATTTTTAATTCAAAATTAGTTTCCTCTACTTTTACTACCGTTCCCCCTTCAAACTCCTCTAAATAAAGATTCTTTAACAAAGTTGTTTTTTTAATTTCAGCCTCAAACTTTTTAATCAGATCCTGACCAACTTTATCAGTTTTAATTTTTAAATTTACAATATCTGACGGGCTCAGTTTCTCTTGTTTCCTCAATTCCTGAATACCGCGGGTGAGCTCGCGCACATTTCCCTCTTCTTTGAGCTCACCAGTAATATTTAGATCGAGCTCCACCGGCTCCGTGATGGACTCATCTATAACTACCTCTTTTATATTTACTTCATCCTTAATTAAATCCAGATATTTTTCGCTGTCTGTTACCCTTAATTTAGTATCCTTAATTTTTAATTTTAATAATGGCTGACGGACTTTTATATTAGCTTTTGATCTGGCTTCTAAACCTAGAGATACTATTTTCCTGGTCTCGGCCATATTTATAATTATTTTCTCATCCGCGGAATTTGGCTTTACCGCCTCCGGCCAGGACGCTAAATGCACGCTTTCCTTGCCGTCAAAAGATTTTACTTTTTGATATAGGTCCTCGGCATAAAAAGGCATAATGGGAGCCATCACCTTGGCTAATTCCTCTAATACAAACCGGCTGGTGCTGATGGCTTGATTTTTATCAGCCACATCAGTGCCTTTAAAACGATCACGAGAACGGCGCAAATACCAAGTAGAAAGGTCGTCCACAAAATCAAGTATTGGCCGGGTGGCCCGATCCATTTCATAATTATCTGAGGCCTTGGTAACTTCAAAAACCACACCCTTTAATCTGGCTAAAATCCATTGATCCAAAATATTTGAAGAATTTGGCACAAAGTTTTTCACCGGCACGGAAATATTTTGACTGTACATTTCATAAAATGAATGCACGTTATCCAGGCGCATGATTACTTTTTTCTGAATCTCATCTACCCCTTCTTCCATAAAACATAGATCTTCCGCTCTTACCACCGGCGAGGAAAGCAAATAATAGCGCAGGGCATCAGCGGAATATTTATCCACCACAATCATGGGGTCAGGATAATTTTTCAAACTTTTTGACATTTTTTTACCGTCTAAGGCTAAAGCTAAACCATTTACCACCACATTTTTATATGAAGATTTTCCAAATAAAGCCACGGACAAAACCAACATAGAATAAAACCAGCCACGAGTTTGATCCAAGCCTTCACCAATAAATTCTGCCGGGAAACCCACACTCTTCCTAAAAAAACCGGGGTCTGGATTAAATTTATCTAGATTTTCAAATGGATAATGGGACTGAGAAAAAGGCATGGAGCCGGATTCAAACCAGCAGTCAAATACCTCTGGCACTCTTTTCATCACCCCACCCTGATTACAGTCACAAGCAAAAGTTATTTCATCAATAAAGGGGCGGTGTAAATCCAGTTCATAATTATGATTATGGGGAATAGGGGCAAAAGGTAATTCTTTCACCTCAGAATTTTTTATAAAATCATGTGATTCATGACGAAGCTCTATTGCTTGCTTTGGCGTCAAGCCCAAGGCCCCGGAAAACATCAGCCAGGAGGGGGTGTTGTGCGTAATAATCAAAATATTTTTCCCAGCATTTTTAGAATTTATATCATAGACAAAATCCGTCATGCGATTTTTTATCATTGTATAATTCTCCCCACCTTGTGGCGTTTTATCAAATTTTTCCATTCTAGATTCAAAGAAACGCTGATATTCGGCATCAGTTTTACCATCCAGCTCCCCGGCATACACCTCATGAATTCGGTCATCAGTAACCACCTTATCTGCTGAAATATTTAAAACATCAGCCACTATTTTAGCTGTCTCCTGGGTCCGAACAAAAGGTGAGACGTAAACCAAATCAATTTTCTTGGCTTTTAATTTCTCCGCCGCTTCTTTTACTTGATCTCTCCCCCGCTCCGTCAGGTGATGCCCACGCTTGGGATCAGAGCTGATTATCCCTAACACATTATTATCCGCCTCACCATGACGAATAACATATAAATTATTTTTCTGGCTAGTCTTCTTTTTTATATCCTCCACGGAACCAATAAATTCTTTCTTGGCACATTTATCACAGCGCCAAACTGGTAAGGGTGCGCCCCAAAAACGGGAACGAGAAATAGCCCAATCACGAGCGCCTTCCAGCCACTTACCAAACCGCCCTTCTTTAATATCCGCCGGCACCCAATTTATACTTTTATTTGCTTTTACTAATTTATCTCTAAACTTACTCACCTCTACAAACCAAGAGGAAGAAGCGTAATTTAACAGCGGGGTCTCACAGCGCCAGCAGTGTGGATAAGAGTGAATTAATTTTTCCTTGGCAAACAGAGCTCCCTTGCCAGCTAAATATTTTATAATCAAAATATCTGTGGACTGATGATCCTCCCCGGTTTCTTTATTATCTTTTGGCTTGACACTGACTCCGGGGAAATCTTTTACCTCTGGTTTAAATTTACCATCCGTGCCCACATGTTGAATAAAAGGTAAATTATTTTCCTTACCAAGAGTCATATCATCTTCACCAAACGCTGGCGCAATATGCACCATACCCGTACCATCCTCCGTAGTGACAAAAGCGGCCCCATAAACCTTGAAACCATTCTCAATATTTTTGGTTTCCTTATTATTGTAATAATCAAAAACCGGGCGGTATGATTTACCAATTATTTTCTCCCCCTTAAATTCCTCCACAATGGCGTAATCATCTTTTATTATGGCCAAGCGTGATTTAGCTAAAATATAATTTTCTCCCGTAGCCTGCACTTTTATTTTTACATAATCAATTTCCGGACCTACAGCCAAAGCCACATTACCAGGCAAAGTCCAAGGCGTAGTGGTCCAGGCCAGAAAAAAAGTATTAGCCTCCCCCGTCACGGCAAATTTTACCGTCACAGAAATATCCGTAATATCTCTGTAGCCCAGATTTACTTCAAAGTTTGAGAGCGTGGTCTCACAGCGCGGACAGAAGTGCATGGATTTAAAACCTTCATACACATAGCCCTTATTATTTAATTTATTAAAAATCCACCAAACAGTTTCCGTAAAGGAAGAGTCCATGGTCCGGTAATCATTTTCCATATCCACAAAACGGCCCATCCGGGGCACTATCTTTTTCCAGTCATCCACATAAGTTAAAACACTAGCGCGCGCTTTTTCATTAAACTTTTCAATACCATATTCTTCAATATCTTTTCTAGTTTTTAAATTTAATTCTTTTTCAACAATATTTTCTACTGGTAAGCCATGACAATCCCAGCCCCAGCGTCTGGGCACATGATGCCCTTTCATAGTTTGATAACGGCCAACATAATCTTTAATTGTACCAGCCAATAAATGCCCGTAGTGGGGTGTCCCGGTGGCAAAAGGTGGCCCATCATAAAAAATATATTCACCTTTTGGTGATTCTTTGTCCAGACTTTTTTGAAAGATATTATTATCTTGCCAGAATTTTAAAGTCTGCTCTTCCTTTTGGGCTCTGGGGCTTTTGTTATTTTCTTCACTCATAACGTTAATATTATAAGTTTTTATTGTATCAGTTTAGGCAAAATTAGGCAAAAAAATAGCCACCCAGCACACTTGCGTGTTTTGGGTGGCGTATTTGCTTGGTCCTAAACCCCGTTTCAGAGAGCGCGGGCCACAACCGCAGCCACAAGCGCCAACACGAAGATGAGGATCCACCACTCTGGCTTCCACTCTCCCTCGCGAGCTTTTGCCCACCTTTCCTGCTTCCGTCGCAAGTCTGAAGGGCTATTGATCTTCATTTCCCTCTCCTCTCGTCACATGAACACACCATACTACTGTCTCCACACTTTCCTCTGAAGCCTTCTCTTAGCAAACTCTGGGCAATGTGGATGTTTTGCCCAACCGTTCCTTTCTAAGGAATGCATACCCGTATCTCCCGCCGGCGGTGGCCCAATGACCAAAACCGCCCCCTCGAAATGATCCCTTACCTTAGGGACACATGGCTCTGGTACCCACACTCTGATTTTCCTGTTGAGCCCATGCTTCAACCGATATTGATCATCTTTTAAAGACCCTTTCAAACAACTCTCCTTTCGTAAAGCGTTTATTTTTCTGCCTAAATTTATACCACAAATATGGAAATAACACAACTATACAGATACGTCACAAAATAAGCCTGTGGATAAAACCTACATTTTCTCCGGCACTTTTATTCCCAATAGTTTGAGGCCATTTTTCATGACAATAGAAAAAGCCTGGACCAAAGCCACGCGTGCTCCGGATCCCTTATCATTTTTATCCACAATAGTTTGCGCTGCATAAAAAGTACTAAATGTGGAAGCCAGTTCGGTTAAATAAGTAGCTAAATAATGTGGTGCATACTCCCTGCCCGCTCGCTCCACAATTTCCGGAAATCTCACTAATAATTTTGGTAACTCTCCTAATACTATATTATCTAAACCAGATACATTTCCAGATACTTCTTCTTTTTTAGCTTTTTCTAAAATAGATTTAGCCCGCACACAAGCATATTGTAAATACGGCCCGGAATCCCCTTTTAAATTTAAAATCTCATCCCAATCAAAATTAATATCACCCCGGGCCTCGCGCTTCAAATCATTAAATTTAAGCGCCCCCATGGCCACAATTTCTGCCGTGTCTTTATTTATTTGTCCGGCGCGCTCTACCGCTTCGTTAATTACGTCATCCAGCCAAATCACATTTCCTTTTCTGGTGCTCATTTTCCCTTCCTTGAAACGATAAAATCCATGAGCCACATGCACCCGCTCCCCGTCTTTCACATAGCCCAATAATTTTTCCGCTTCAAAAAGTTGCTGAAATTGTAATTCCTGCTCCATCCCCACTTCATTTATAATAATAGTATCTCTACCATATTTTTTCTTACGCCATTTATCCGCGGCCAAATCACGCAAGGCGTATAGGGAGGAACCGTCACTTTTCAAAAGCATCAATGGCGGATATTTTTCATCCCTAAAGAAAATTAAATAAGCCCCTTCACTCTCCCGGGCTACCCCCGCTTTCTTTACATCCTTTATCACATCAGCCATCTTGTCTTCATAAAAGCTCTCGCCATATTCCGTATCAAATTTTACCCCTAGCACATCATAAATTCTTTTAAATTCCACCAGGGAAAGCGCCACGCACTTTTGCCAAATATCCCGCGCCTCCTTATCCCCTGTTTCTAATTTAGTAAACCAGCCCCTCGCCTCATCCTCTAAAGTTTTATCCTTTTCCGCTTCATCATGAAATTTCACATATAAATCCACCAAATCCTTAATTGGTTTCTCAGATTTTTCTATAACTTCAATGCTGGACCATTTCTTCAAAGCCACAATTAATTTACCAAACTGCGTCCCCCAATCACCCAGGTGATTATCCCGAACCACTTTTTTCCCGGTAAATTCTAAAATATTTGCCACTGCATCACCAATAATAGTGGAGCGTAAATGCCCCACCGTAAAAGGCTTGGCAATATTCGGTGAGGAATACTCTACAATCACCGTCTGTTTATTTTTAAATAATTTACTTAAAAAGCCTTCCTTACTCCCACCAAAATTTTCTCCCTGATTTATAATATCTTTAACACCGGTGGTAAAATATTTAGGTGCTAAAAAGAAATTTATAAAACCCGGTCCGGCTACCTCTATTTTTTCTAGCTCTGCCGTTTTATTTTTATTTAAAATCTCAAGGATTTGTTTAGCAATTTCTACCGGCGCCTTTTTTAATGGTTTGGAAAGCATCAAGGCCACATTGGTGGCAAAATCCCCCTGGCTCATAATATCCGGATGCTCCAAGGTAAAAACCGGCATCTCCCCTTCTTTAATACCCATTTCCCTCACCGCCTTTTTTATTAAATCTATTATCTGTTCCTTTATCATCTATATATCTTAGCATAAAAAACAAAAAATACCCGCGGATAGCGAGTATTTTTTGAAATAGATTATTTTGCTCTCTTTTTTTATAGATTTAGGAAATATGCTTGGAAATAAAACCGGCCATTTTCATCATATGAACGGAGTTACCAAAAATTGGCTTTAATTTAGCATCACAGTTAATCATTCTCTTATCCTTGGTATCCTGGAGATTATTACCCTTGATGTAAACCCAAAGTTTCTTCACAATTTCTGAGCGAGGCATTGGGCCCTTACCCACTACTGCTTCTAACTCGGCGCTCAAGTTCTTTGGTTGCATAAATGCTGACACTTTTTTCTCTGCCATATTTTTGTTTTTGTCCGGTCAAAATTAATATTTTGATTTAGGACTAATTAAAGCTAATAAACTTATAAATAAACGACCCTGCTAGTATATCACAAAGGCCCCTTCCCCGCCACCAGTCCCCAAGGGAGAATACAAATATAAGAAAATCCCCAAGTGTGTTCCGTAACACACTTGGGGATCACAGTCAGATAAAGGTCACTTGGCGCCAACATCCTTTCTGTTCAATATCGGCTTGAGCTTGCTGATCAGGGCCTGCTCCACCCCTATGTAGGGATTCACGCTGAGTACGCCGTCAATCAGCACCGCCTGGGGTTTGTAGAAGTAGATCTCCACCTTTTGCCCGGCCTGCAGATCAGCAATGTGTGCTGTGCGAACCCGGACATTGGTAGAACCCTTATGGGTGATGTATAAATACATCCGGTTCAGAAGAGTACGTGATGACTCCCCCACATACACCACCCGGCCCGCCACCACGTGGGCATACACAAAGTGCTGGTGCTTGCTTTCGGACCAGCCAATGTTCGCCAGGAGGCAACCCATCTTAAAGATAAACTCTCCGGCCTTTTCAAAGACTAGGCCACCGATATTCATCTTGGTCCCAAAGCTTGTAACCATTGCCGTCAACTTGGCCTTGCTCATTCTCCACCTCTTTCTCTTGTTTTTTGTTTTTCTTTTTTGTTCTACCCGTCCCTTGTCCGCACAGACAATACCGCAAAAACCATATTTTGTCAATTAAAAAGAAGCGCTGTTCCCGTGAACAGCGCTCCGTAACCCCACCTCGGCTAACGATGTTGACAATACACGCAAGGTTTGATCTTTCCCTTATACTCAATCAAGGGATCCCCGCCACCACTCGTCTTCTTGAAGCGCCAGCCTTTTCCGAG
This sequence comes from uncultured Candidatus Saccharibacteria bacterium, assembly GCA_964605355.1. Classification (GTDB taxonomy): domain Bacteria; phylum Patescibacteriota; class Minisyncoccia; order Phycocordibacterales; family GWA1-40-21; genus CAIJXO01. The sequence continues at coordinate 34,485 of CAZSCE010000003.1, read as the reverse complement.
GTCCTTCCGGAGTTGCCGACGCACATCCAACGCGCAGTTATTATGAGGAATAATAATCCGCTTTTATATTTTATTTATTAAATCTTTTTATCCCCCACTTTCCAATTTATTTCAAAGGAGATGGAATATTTATTGGGAATTTTCCATTTGGAAAATCTAAGGCACAGGAATTGGAATTTATTTTCCGCAATCCTGCCAAACCCCCACCTATTCAAAGTTAATTCAATATCTATTACCATTTGCGTATTATAGCATTTTTTTACTTTTCAGAGATAATCCTTAAATACTGCTCCCTTGAGATACTTAATACCTTTAAATTATTTAGAATAATAAAAGCCGGCAGAGAAGTCTCTCTTGGTACAATAATTGGTCTTTTTATTCCCACCTTCCAGTATACCCGGTGATCACCCTTCTCTCTCTTAAACTCACAGCCCACTTTTAATAGGAACTTTTCAAATTCCTTCCAATGTATTGATTGGATGCGGGGCATAAATGATTAGGCAAAAGCAGGGATTTTTAATCCAATAGATTGAGATGAAACAATTTTAGGCGGCGTCCAAACCTTTTGCATTTTTGTCCAGCCTAATTCTGTCAAAACATCCTCGGCTGTTTTAGCTTCTATAATTTCCTCTAAAAAAAGATTAGCCAGTTCTACAAAACGGTTCTTGACCTCCTTTTCAGACCTTCCTGAAGTGGAAATATCCAGAGCCGGAGTATAAGCCACAAAACGCTTATTTTGCTTAGTTATTATTACTGGCAAGTTGTAAGATAGTTTATTATTTATCATAAGTAACCCCATTGTAAACTAATCTATATTCAATTGTCAAGTAATTGTCAACAAGTCTATAAGCCCCCCTTTTTTTTACCCTCCCCCAAGGAACGGCTCAACGGGGCCGGCCCGTTGAGCCGTTTAGACAACCTCACCTAGCCTCTCCTACACAACCTCATCCGTAACACACCACCTCCCCTAGACAACCTCATCCATCATCAGAATGACACCTTCTCCTCAACTGAGGAGAAGGTTAGATCGAAATACTTTGTATTACTTTAATTCATAAGCCACGTCCCGGCCAGTTTGGCCGATCTGCCTTACCTTGCCGGCCTTTTCCAATTCATCAAAATATCTGGTCACGGTAGACTCTGGTATACCAAGCATCGCTTCCACGTCATTATTCGTCAAAGGCTGATTTCCACTTCTCATCAAGCCCAAAATAGCTTCCAAATTCCGCTTCTTCTCCTCCGCCTGCTGTTCTATTAAGCCTGTCTTCTTTTCTGCATCATTATTATTTACACAACCGCCCTTTTTACTTTTATTTCTACCCAGCCAATACCCCAACCCCACCGCCACTATCCCCACGATGATTAATATTAATGTTTGCATCCCGACATTGTAACATATTTATTACAAAGTATTCCTGACACTTTTTCTGCCTTATTTTAGCCTTTTTGCAAGAGATTCTCTTTCTTTTCTAATAAATTCTGCTCCCTTTTGATAATCTCCATTATTCACAAAGTCTCTGACTCGACGCGGATTGATGCCATGTTTTTCAACGACATCCCATAATTTTTGGAAACTTTGGCCCGATTAATGACATAGCCTTGGGTAATATATTGACGCAAAGTCCTGGTGGCCCACTGACGAAACTGTACTGCGATCCTAGAATTTGTCCTGTAACCAATGGCTAAAATTACATCTAAAGAGTAATAAGTGACTGCTTATCTGAAATTGCATTATGCATTTTTTGCATATTGCTTTTTTCATCTATCTCTCCTTCCTTAAAAATATTGTGAACGTGACGAGAAACCACAGACTGATCAACGTTAAAAAGATCTACTATCTGAGCTTGAGTGGCCCATATATTTTCATGCTTATAATCACCTTTAAATTCTATCGACCCGCTCTTCGTCTGATAAATTACCACCTCATTTTTAATTTGTTTCTTTTTCATACATACATTATATAGTGAACGGACGTTCACCACAACGGTGGATAAGTATTGGGAGACAAGAAAATAGGACTGTAAATGCTTAGTTTTTACCTGCTATATACCCCGTGGTCCAGCAGAGCTGGAGGGAGAAGCCGCCGGAAGGGCGGTCAAAATCGAGGATGTCACCGGCAAAAAATAAATTTCCGTATAATTTGGAGGCCATGGTTTTAAAATCCACTTCTGATAAATCTAAACCACCACTGGAAATGATGGCTTTGTCATAACCCAAAAGGCCGGCCACTGTCATTTCAAACTTTTTAAACTTTTCCACCAAGGCCAGGCGCTCCTCCCGCTTGATTTCATTTATCTCCCACTCTGGATCTATTTCCAACTGTTTTAAAATCAAATCAAATATTTTTGCCGGCACTTCCTTGAAACTCAGATTTTTTATTTTTTTATTTACATTTATTTCAAAAGTTTTTAGCATATTGGCATGCATAATATCTAAACCCACGCCGGGGAAAAAATCTATGGAAATAAGCACGTCACTGCCGGCCCGGCCATCTACCGGCGGGTATTCTAAATATTCCCCCACCGCCTTACTCATATTTAATATGGTGGGGCCCGTGAGGCCCACATGTGTAAATAATACCCGGCCCACTTTATTTAAAACTTTTTGATAACCCTGATTACCGGACGGTGACCAAACAGAAACACCCACTTTATCCAAGACAATCCCAGAAAGCTCACTCACCCAAGAATTACTGATTTTTATGGGCACTAAAGAGGGGTTGCTCTCGGCCACTTTATGCCCTATTTCCTTTAGCCATTTAAAGCCATCCCCAGTTGATCCAGTTTCCGGATGAGACATGCCCCCGGTGGTCAAAATAAATTTATGACCCAATATTTTTTCGCCGCCCTTCAGGCTGACAGAAATTATTTCTTTATTTTTCGTGTTAATTTTTTCTACCTCGGCATTTAATTTAAATTCTACGCCAAGTTCTTTGGCTCTATTTACTAAAATATTTAAAACATCCGCGGAACTATCACTCTCCGGAAAAACGCGGAAGCCCGCCTCTGTTTTAGTTTTCATCCCCAAATCATTAAAAAATTTAATAGTTTGCGGTACACCAAAAATGGAGAAGGGTGAAAATAAAAAGTTGCCTTTCTTACCATACTTGCTGACAAATTCCCGATGGTTAGGGTTGGCATTCGTCAAATTACAGCGCCCACCGCCGGAGATCAATAATTTCTTGCCAAGTTCATCATTCTTCTCAATAACCAAAACTTTCTTATTTTCCGCCCCGGCTGAACACGCCGCCATCAGCCCCGCCGGCCCCCCACCGATGATGATTACATCATAGGTAGAATTTGGAATTTGGAATTTAGAATGTAGCAAAGGCTTTCTCTTTTTAGGGGTAATTTTTGCTTTTTTTATAACTTTCTTAACCATGAGGAATACACTAACACAAAAAGCAGTTTCTGTCCCTACTTACCAGTACTACCGAATCGGCCGTCACCCCGGCTGGAGTCTGATAATTCTGTGGTCTCTTCAAGCTCCGCAATCACCACTGGATAAATAATAAGTTGCGCAATTTTATCACCTTTGGAAATATGATAAGTTTCTGATCCTAAATTTATTAAATTAATATTATACTCACCTCGGTATCCCGCATCAAAAACTCCGCCCATAGTGTGCAGACCGGCATTTTTTGGTAGTGATCCTTTATCTTTTACAATGGCCGCAAAACCCGTTTCAAATTCCAAAGCAAAACCACATGGGAAAATTCGGCGCTCCATGGGCTTCAAATCATAATCTTCCAAAGAAAACATATCCATCCCCACATCCCCTGGATGAGCATACTTTGGCATCACCGCCTCACTATGTAATTTTTTAATTTTTAATTTCATCCCAGTTTAAAAATTTATTTTTTTCTCAACGCCTGGTCAATTCTTTTGGCGAGTTTGATCATATCGCGTTCCTTGGCACCACGAGTGGTTTCCCCGGCGGTGCCAAGGCGGATACCAGACGGATCATAAGCACTACGAGTTTCATTTGGGATGGTATTTTTATTTACAATAATTCCGGCTTTTTCCAATTTTACTGAAGCTTCTGCTCCGGTAATCCCACTTGCCCTGAGCTTAGTCGAAGGGTTACCTCCATTCCAAGTATCCACCAAAAGCAAATGGCTATCTGTGCCACCGGACACAATCCGCCAACCGAGCTTTTGTAATTCACTGGCCAGTACTTTGGCATTCTTTACGACTTGCTTGGCATAAATTTTAAAAGCGGGGGCGGAAGCTTCTTTTAGGGCCACGGCCACAGCGGCAATTTGATTCATATGCGGGCCACCTTGAAGCCCGGGAAAAATCGCTTTATCAATCAAGTCACTTAGATTTACCGTATTCCCTTTCGCATTCACTTGTGTTTTATCTTTTCTAGAAAAAATCATGGCACTCCTAGGGCCACGCAAAGTTTTATGCACCGTCGTGGTTACCACATCCGCATATTCAAACGGTGATGGATACGCACCCCCCGCCACGAGTCCCGCAAAGTGTGACATATCTACCATAAAAATAGGTTTCTCACCCCGCCCATTAAGATCAATGTTCGGGCAGGCATCTGCAATTTCCCGAAACTTTTTAAAATCCACGGTGCGCGGATAAGCGGTATAACCGGCCACAATAATATTTGGTTTAGACTCAATTGCTAATTTTTTTATGGCTTCATAATCCAGCTGTTCTGTTTTAGCATCCACACCATAAGCAATTTGTTGCCAGATTTTACCGGTGGCTGACACTTTATGTCCGTGAGTTAAATGCCCACCATGATCCAGAGACATGCCCATTATTTTCCCACCAAGCGGAACAGAAGCAATATAAACCGCCAAGTTTGCCGGTGAGCCAGACAAGGGCTGAACATTTACGGCCCAATCATTTTTATTTAATTTAAAAAGTTTAAGTGCTCTCTCTTGGCACAAAATCTCTATCTTGTCCGTAAAAGTTTGCCCCCCATAATAACGGTGACCAGGATAACCTTCTGAATATTTATTCGTGAGTTTTGAACCGAGGGCCTTTAGTACATCGTCAGACACATAATTTTCTGACGCAATTAAAGAAATATTTTTCTTCTGCCTCCCCTCCTCTGCCTTAATAAGTTTCTCAATTTGTTTATCTTTCATTGTAATAAAAATTATTTATATATCATCAATTCTAGATTAGATTATGATTAATAACAAGTCTTGTTTTTTATCAGATTAAAGCTATTATAAAGATGGACCAATAACGGTCTTTTAACAAATAAATAAGGAGAGTAAAAAGATGAAAACATACAATAACGTTCTAAAGCAGATTCTTGAAACTGGTGTTGATCGCCAAGGCAGAAATGCCATGACCCGCGCCTGTTTTGCCATCCAAATGCGTTTCAACATGGAGGGAGGCTTCCCAGCCGTGACCACCAAACAGCTAGCTTTTAACGCGGTTAAAGGTGAGCTGCTCTGGTTTTTGGAAGGCAGTGGCAGTGACGAGCGTCTAAAGGAAATTATGAGCAAGGACGGAGTACCAGCCAAGCACACCATCTGGACGGATAATGCTGAGGCTCCTTACTGGAAGCCAAAAGCAAAGTTCCCTGGAGACCTAGGGCGCGTTTATGGTGTGCAGTGGAGAGACTGGAAAAAAACAGACGGGGCATCTGTAGATCAGATGACTAATCTGATCAACCAACTCAAGAAAGACCCGAATGACCGTCGCCTGGTAGTAACAGCTTGGAATCCGGGAGAAATTGACCAGATGGCTCTGCCACCTTGTCACATGATCTTCCAGTTCTTTGCGGCCAACGGGAAACTTTCTCTGCATATGACTCAGCGCAGTTGTGACATGTTCTTGGGCGTGCCCTTTAACATTGCCTCCTACGCTCTGCTCTTGGCTATGGTGGCTCAGGTGGTGGGTATGACGCCTCATGAATGTGTTCTCACACTGAATGACGCACACATCTATCACGAGCACTTTGACGCCGTGAAGGAACAACTTTCTCGTGAACCAATGAAGCTCCCCAAACTCTGGCTAAACCCGGAGGTAAAGGATATTTACAAATTCACGATGAATGATATCAAGCTTTTAGACTATGAACACCATCCTGCCATCAAGGCCGAGATGATTGTTTAACCAAGAAAGGAAAAATGATATCCATTATTGTTGCCAGGTCTCTGAATGGGGTTATTGGGAAGGGGGGTAATCTGCCCTGGAATCTTTCCGGTGATCTGAGGCATTTTGCCAAGCTGACCAAGGGCCACACCGTGATCATGGGCCGGAAGACTTATGAATCAATTATGCGGAGGCTGGGACACGCTTTGCCGGACAGGAAAAATATTGTTATTACCTCACAAGCTGATTTTAGCGCGCCGGGTTGCTTGGTGGTGCCGTCAGTGACTGAGGTAGTAAAAATGTTTTCCCAAAATCCAGAGGAGGTGTTTGTTATTGGCGGAGGCCAGATCTATGAGCAGTTTTTACCAATAGCAGACAAATTGTATGTGACGGAGGTTTCTGTTACTTGTGAAGGTGACACATTCTTCCGTTTTGGAAAAGAGAGCTGGAAAATAATATCGTCTGAGCCTCACGGCCAGGATGAGAAAAATTCAGCCAGCTTTACTTTCCTTGAACTGATCCGAGAATAAAATCGGAAAAATAAAGGGCGTCCGCCGCGGACGCCCTTTTCTTATTTCTTTTTTTACCTCTCTGACATTCGCCGGTCCAGCACCTTTTTAAAGTCCTCCCAGACTTTATCAATAGGCTGACTGGCATCTATCACCTTGCTGGGCACATGCTTGATGAACTCCTTGTACCCACGCCTGAGGGCATTATGAAAAGTTAGGTCCCTGGCCTCAAAGTGGTTCAATTCTTCCCCACCTTGATTATTCTTCCGCGCCAAACCAACGGCGGGTTCAATATCAAAGTAAACATACAGATCCGGTTTGACATCACCCAAATAAAAATCACGCATCTGCCAAAAGAATTTCTTCAACTCCTTGGCTCCTTGCGCAATAATCTGATAAGCAAAAGTGGATGAATCAAAACGGTCACTGATCACAATCTTGCCCGCCTTCAAAGCCGGCAGAACTGTGTTTTTCATATGATCTGCTCTGGCTGCCCAAAACAAGGCAAACAAAGTTTTAGCATCAGCCTGCCCAGCGTGTGGAGATTTTAAAATGATCTGACGAATCTCCTCAGCATAAGGTGAACCACCCGGTTCACGCGTCAGCACCAAAGTCTCCCCAAAAAACTCTTGGGCCTTTTTAAGTTGAGTAGTTTTGCCGGACCCCTCACCGCTGTCTACCACAATAAATAAACCTTTTTTCATTTTAAATATTTAGCTATTATGCCGTCAATTTGCTTATATAATTCTTCAAGGGAACCGTTATTATCAATTTTCTCCTTGGCATAACCCATCACCTCAGGAATAGTAAGCTCGGTTTCTCTTTTGTGATCGTTTAAAAAATCCTCAAAAGTTTTTTTAATATCACCCTCATTTTCATTTCTTAAAACAAGACGCTCGTAACGAATTTTAGGGTCTGCATCCACACTTATTAAAATAAAATGTTCCAGATTCATCAAATGACCAATATCCGTCATTCTTCTGATACCATCAATAATGACAATATCTGATTCTAAGTTTGAGGCATCTTTGGTGATGGCTTTGGCTAATAAATCCTCACCAAAAGTTTGGCGTAAAACGGTGGACACAGTTATCAAATTATCCCGGCTGGTGGGGATATTTATTCTATCCAACACATCTCTCAAAATAGTGGAAAAACGGCAGTCCTTGGCCCCATATTTTTCTACAATATATTTTTTGACCGTGCCCTTACCACTGGCAATAGGTCCAGTTAAACCTAAAATTAGTTTAGCCATTTTATTTCATATTAGCATAAGTGACCATTTCTGAATTTAGTAATTCATACTGAACCCCGGCTTCTTTAAAAATGTCTTTGCTCCTGGTACCGGCGTGATAATCCTTTTCCGCTACCACTCTTTTTATTCCGGCATTAATAATGAGTTTGGCACAAGTATAACAAGGCGTCATCATACAATATAAAGTTGATCCATCTGTGCTAATACCCATTCTGGCGGCTTGGGCAATGGCGTTTTGTTCATTATGAGTAGTTCTGATGCAATGTTTGCTTTGCGTGCCATCTTCATGCACTACAGTATTCATTTCATGATCTATATCATCACAACTTTTGCACCCAGCTGGTGCCCCCACATAACCAGTAGAAATAATATGTTTATCTTTTACCAAAACACAACCAGTTCGTCCTCTATCACAAGTGGCCCGCGCGCCCACGGCGTGCACAATATTCATAAAATATTCATCCCAACTTGGTCTCTTGTATGTTTCAGACATACAGTCAATTTTACGCTTTAATAATAAAAAAACAACCCTTGATTAGGGGTTGCTTTTTGTTTGTAATATGAGTTTTATTAGCCTTTCACTTCAATCCCCATAGACCTACAGGAACCCTCAATGATTTTCATAGCGGCGTTGATATCATTGGCATTCAAATCCGCCATTTTCTTCTCCGCAATAGCTTTACACTGCGCACGGGTGATAGTACCAGCCTTTTTGACTAACTGCTTGCCAGAACCACTCTCCACGCCAGCCGCCTTCAAAATCAAACCAGTAGCTGGTGGGGTCTTTAATCTAAAATCATAACTGCGGTCTTCATAAACAGTAATTTCTACCGGCACAATATCCCCCATTTGTTTGGCGGTGGCGGCGTTAAATTTCTGTACAAAATCACCAATATTAATACCGGCCTGACCTAAGGCGGGACCAACTGGTGGAGCTGGGTTAGCTTTACCAGCGGGAATTTGTAATTTTAATTTCTTTGTTATTTTCTTTGCCATGTTATTTGAAGGATTAAATATTGTTTGAATTTTTTATCGCGTCGGAGCCCACCTGTACTCAGGAAGGGTGAAGCGTAAAAAATTTAAATAATTTTTAGTCCTGAATTATCGATTTTTAACTTATCTGATTTAGAAGCAATCAGATTTCTAATAATACCTAAATTCTTCTGATTTGCAACATATCAAGCTCTACTGAAGTCTCCCGGCCAAACATGAGTACTAATACCTTGACCTTACCCCTATCATTGTCTATCTCGCTCACTTTACCCTCCAAATCTTTAAATGGACCATCAGTAATGATCACGGCATCATCCATCACCAAACCGGAGTTATGTTTGACTGTACCGGCATTCATTCTGGTGAAAATATTCTCAATTTCTTTCTTTTCTAGTGGCACAGGGAAAACTCCAGAACCCACAAACCCAGTTACACGTGGAGTATTTCTCACCACATACCAGGAATCATCAGTTACAATCATATCCACCAAAACATATCCAGGATAGATCTTTTCCTCTTCCTCCACTCTCTTACCACCCTTAACTTTTATTTTTTTCTCAATTGGGACAATCACATCAAAAATCTTTTCATTCATGTTTAGTGAATCAATTCTTTGTTTCAAATTTCTAGCTACCGCATTTTCATAACCGGCGTAAGTGTGGATAGCATACCAATTTCTACCTTCTTGTATATTTTGTTTAGCCATATTATTGAATGAATAAGCCTAACCCTTTGGTAAATAGAAAGTCAAAAGCACCTAGGAAAAAAGCAGTGGCAATAGAAAACACCACTACAATCACGGTAAATAAAATGGCTTGGTTTTTTGTAGGCCAGGTAACATGCTTTAATTCAGCCTTGGTCTCACTTAAATATTCAGTTAATTTACTCATAATATTTTAAATTATCTTATTAAAAAACCCCGTCTCCGAGGTCTTTCAATACTAGCACAAAACAAAATATATAGCAACCTCACCCCTAACCCCTCCCCTTAACTAATAGGAGGGGAAATAGAAGGTTATCAGATATTGCTTTTTCGTGCCTTACGGACTGAAGTTTCTAGCAAGAAACTGAGGGAGTAGAGAAATAATTTTGAGACGACAAAATTATTATCGTGCAAAGAAAAAGCTATATTTGATAACCTTCGTAAGGCTTATTTAATTTCGTAAGTGATAGTCACGTTTGAGGTGATTTTATTCTCCCCCATTGGCACCTGTGGAGCTATAGCGGCATCAGCACCACCAATACCTAGAGCCATACTCTTATTCATGGAGTATATCGGATAATTTCCCCCTTCAGAGAAACTGGTAATTTTAACCAATCTGACACCCAAACCTTTTGCTAAAACCTTGGCTTGATCCTTGGCATCAATAATGGCCAAATCTCTAGCTTGATCTTTAACTACATTCTCATTATCAACGGTAAAAGTTAAACCACTCACATCCGTCACCCCAAACTCACCGACACCGGTAAGTATTGCCCCTGCTTTGGAAATGTCACGAATCTTTACCTCTACTGTTTGAGAAACAACATAAGCCGCTAAAACTTGCTTGCCAGTATAAGGATAAATTGAAGAAGTAGGGGTGTAATCATACCTGGGATAAATATTATAATTTGTTAATTTTATATCCTTTTCGGCTACACCTTTTTCTTTCAAAAGGTTAATAATATTGTTCATCTTGGTGGTTGCGGTTGTTTGCGCTTTGGCTACATCCAGATTTTCAGCTGTAACACCAAAAGAAACGGTAGCAATATCCGGCTTGACCACCACTTCACCAAGTCCCGATACGGTAATGGTATTTACAATCTGATTATTATCTCTCCAACCCTCATGATCACAGGAAACCATATTGCCGATAAAAATGATAATAATGATTATTACTATCCACTTTATTACCCGATGTCCCCTGCCCATACTAGCCGGGCACCAACCTACCTTCTGACACATTTTACAATCACATTTCTTTCCCTCACCTTCCGCGCAATTTCCTCCCGAACAACAAGTATTTGTATTTTGATTATTTGTATCCATTTTTTTACCCTATACGGGCAAGTTAACTAAACTAATAAAACCCAACTACACTATTATAGCATATTTTAACACAACCTCACTCCTAACCCCTCCCCTTAACTAATGAGAGGGGGAACAGGAATCTACCAAATTTTGAAATAATGAGGCCACCGTCATAGGCCCTACCCCACCCGGCACCGGAGAAATAGCGGTCACTAGATCTTGCACTGATTCAAAATCCACATCTCCAACCACAGTAGCCAAAGGCTTCGATCTAACCCCCTCATCAGATGAGGAGGGGGTGGCATTCTGATGACGGGGGCGGTTGAAAGTGCCGTCATTTTTAATTACAGTACTAATTCCCACATCTATAACCACCGCCCCCTCTTTTACGTAATCCGCCCCCACCAGTTCCGGTTTCCCAATAGCTACAATCAAAATATCAGCCTGCCTGGTAATTTTGTCTGGGTTTTCAGTCTGACTATGCACCACGGTCACGTCAGCGCCATTTCTTCTCATAAGTTCCGCCACTGGTGTCCCCACTAGGGCTGACCGCCCCATCACCACCACTTTTTTACCTTTCACTGGAATTTTATAATAATTTAAAAGAGTGAGCACCCCTCTGGCTGTGGGTGAAATAAAATCCGAATGCATACCATCCACATCTTTTTCTTTTAACACCTTTCCTACCGCTTCCGCCCAATTCAAAGGCGGTGGTAAAGGGGCTTGAATAATTATGCCATTCACACTTTCATCTTTATTTAATTTTTCAACAGCCAATAATAATTCTTCTTGATTAATTTCCCTTTTCTCCCCACTTTCAATAATATTTAAATCTACAATGTAAGCATTTACGCCTATCTTTTTAGCAAAGGCTAATTTCCTCTGTACATAAATATCCGAATCTGGATTATCACCAATTTTAATTATCGCTAATGTGGGCACTACTTTAAAATCACCAATTTTCTTTTTTAAATCGGCCATTATCCCGTCCCTTACAATTTTTCCATCTAGTATTTTAGGCATGGAGAAATACTAATATATAAATAAAATAAAAGCTATTCATAACGAAGTGCTTCCATTGGAGATTTTTTGGCGGCCTGGCGGGCGGGGTAAATACCAAAGACTAGGCCCACGAGGCTGGAGACACCAATACCTAGGATCGCGGCCATAATTGGGAAAGTAAATGTCCAGGCTAAGCCGCCATATTTAGTTATTAATAGTGAAATTATAAATGACAAACCCGTCCCCAATATAATACCTATGACTCCCCCTGTTCCGGTGAGGATCACCGCTTCTAATAAAAATTGAGTTAAAATATCTCTGTCAGTGGCCCCAATCGCTTTTCGTAAACCAATTTCCTTTGTCCTCTCCGTCACAGAAACTAGCATGATATTCATAATGCCAATACCACCTACAATCAGGGAAATAGCGGCCACAGCAGCCAAGAAAGCAGTCAGGGCGCTGGTAATAGTACCCAAAGTAGCGGCCACGTCAGCGGCGGTGGTGACAGAAAAATCATCTTTTTCTGGATCTGTAATATTATGAGAATTTCTTAAAGTAATTTTAATATCCTCCACCGTTCCACGAAGATTATCTTTAGAATCTGCTTCTACCACAATTCGGCTATAATATTTTGTCCCGGTTATGTACTGCTGGGTAGTGGTATAGGGCATAAAAACTGCATCATCAAAACTGGATGATGAACCTTTTTCTGGTAAAACACCCACCACTTTAAAAGTATTATTTTTAATTCTTATTTTCTGCCCCACTGCCTCATCCCCATCAAAAAGACGTTGCTTTACTTTATAACCAATCACCACAACAGCGGCCCGGCTAAGTACATCATCAGCAGTAAAGAAATATCCCCGATCTGGTATAATACTAAAAATATCTGGCACTAAATCTCCGGAGCCAAAAACGGCTACCTGATACACATTACTGCCAAAAACTGCTTTACCCGCCCCCACCACCATTGGCATAGCGTATTTGGCATGTGGCACATTAGCTTTTGACTCTATAAGTTTCAAATCTTTTTCTTTCAAGGAATCATTCATAGTTTGGGCGGCAGTTGAGGGCCCAAAGGAAATTTTACCAGGCAGAACAATAACCGTGGTTGCTCCCAAACCCTTGACCTGATCCAAGATAAGATTCTGCGCCCCCTGCCCCAGTGACATAACTAAAATTATAGAAGTGATACCAATCACAATTCCTAAAATAGTTAAAGCGGAGCGTGATTTATGCGTTCGGAGTCCACTCAAAGCGGTTTTTATACTATATTTTAATTTCATCTTTTTATTTTATAAAATCTTCAGCATGGGTTCGGCGATTAGAAACTTGAACATCACTAACAATCTCTCCGTCATGTAATCGGATAATTCTCTCCGCATACTCTGCAGTATAAGTTTCATGAGTAATTAAAATGATAGTGTGACCCAAATCTTTATTTAATTTCTGAATTATTTCCACAATTGCCTGCCCAGATTTAGAATCCAGGTTACCGGTGGGCTCATCTAGAAAAATAATAGCCGGATTATGAACCAAAGCTCTGGCAATAGCCACTCGTTGTTTTTCTCCACCGGAGAGCTGATTAGCTTCATGATTTATACGGTGCATGAGGCCCACTTCCTGCACAGCTTTGGTAGCTAGTTCCTCCCACTCACTTTCCGGATGATCAGAATATAATAAAGGAAGTTTTACGTTTTCTAAGACGGTCGATTTTGGTAAAAGGTTAAAGGCCTGAAAAACAAAACCCATTTCCTCATTTCTGATTCTGGCCACCTCTTCTGGATTAAGAGTTTTTACATTTTTCCCAATAAATTTATACTCACCGTGGGAATAATCATCAAGTAAACCTAAAATTTGAAGTAGGGTGGATTTCCCAGAGCCAGATGGACCCATAATGGCCACAAACTCGCCTTTTTTAATATCAAAAGTTACACCAGCAAGGGCCTTAGTTTTTACGCCATCATTATCATAAATTTTGGCCAGATTTTTTGCCTCAATAATGTTCATATTTCAAAGTTAAAGAGAAGTTACCACTTTGTCCCCCACCTTTAGGCCGGAAATAATTTCCACCATACCATCAGAGCCACGTAAACCAACTTCCACTTTAATTTCTGAAGTTGTTTTATCTATGTTTAATATTTCAACAAATTTATCCCCATCTGTGATCACCGCCCTAGCTGGCACAATGAGAACCCCCTCCTTTTCCGCAGTTAATATATCCAAATTAGCAGTCATCCCGGATTTTATTCTACTATCTTGATTTATAAACTTTGAAGTAACTTTATAGGTTGGCACACCGTCAATAACAGTAGCCGCCGGATCTATTTTAATTACTTTAGTATCAAAATTAACCGTATTTCTATAAGCGTCTAGAGTGGTGCTGGCCAAATCACCCAGATTTACTTTGGCAATATCTGCCTCTGGCACAAATGATTCCACCTCATAATCACCATACGAAATAACGGAAATAATATTTTTGGCCGTCTGGACCATCTCACCAGCTTTGGCATCCACACTGGTAATAACTCCGCTAATAGGAGCCGTAATAATAGTTTTTGCTAATTCCGCCTCGGCACTAGCCACCCCCGCCTTGGCTTGGTCAATACCGGCCTCTTCTGATAAAGTACTATTCTTGGAAATTTTTAGTGATAAACCGGCGCTGGTGTAGTTATTATATGAGGCAACTAAAGTATCAATGGCGGTGTTTATATTTGTTCTCGCAGTAGAAATACCTGTTTTCCAAGTATCAATTTGTGTTTGAGTTACATCACCAGCACTCAAGCCGTTTACCGCTTCAGCACACTTATCTAATAATGATTTTAAGGAGGTTAAATTAGTTTTAGCAACATTATAATTAATCTCCAAATTAGTAGAAATATTAGTTTTATTAAGGGTGCGGTACCAACTATCTAAACTGTCCACCATATTATCCTTACCATCCTCAATATCTTCCTGCAAAGAAGTGTCTGTAGTAAAACTCAATCTAGCATTGTATTTTACCGCATCAGTAAATAGAGAATATATTTTATTCCGGAGAGCATCATCTGCTTTGGTATAAGAGTCCTTGATAGAATTTACTAATGAATTTTCTGCTTGAAAAAAGCTCAAGGATGTTTGCTCAGCATTGTCCCCCAGGCCAGCCTGAACCTTTTTTAAGTTTGCCTTTGCTTGGTCCAGATTAGCCACTAAATCGGCGTTAGACACAGAAGCTAATGTTTGCCCGGTATACACTTTATCACCAACCGCCACATTTATATTAGCCATCCGTCCACCGCGCTCAAAAGCTAAAGACACGTCAGATAAAGGCTTTACATTACCGGTAACACTCACTATTTCTTTGATATTACCTCTTTCTGCTAATACAAAAGTAGGTGGCACCGCACTTTTGCCACCGGAAATTATATACCAGGCAATTCCAATTATTACAAGACCAATAACAACAGACCAAATTTTGTGAGCTTTTATAAAATGAAATAGTGAACGAATTTTATTTTTTATCATAGTATTTAATTTATGACAGTATTATAGCACAAAAAACATACCGGGCACCAACGAATAAAATACCTATCTTAAAAAGAGATTTTGGCAAATATACCAGCGGGCAGGAGCCGGCCAGACTTACTTTCTTCCAAGGCTAATTCCCCACTTTCTATCTCCCCACCAAACTTTTTTTGAAAAGATAATAAACTATTTTTATAAGCCAAAGCAGAATAACCGGCAGAATATCCGTTTACTAAAACAAATAAAGGTTTGTCTGATAATATTTGAGCACATAAATCCAATAGGCTTAAAAAATCCTCTTCAATTTTCCATAATTCATTATTAGCGCCGTGACCAAAAGCCGGCGGATCCATAATAATGGCGTCATATTTTACCCCCCTTTTTATTTCACGCTGCACAAATTTGCGGGCATCATCTTCTATCCAGCGCACTTTTTTATCATCCAGTTTTGACGCCTCGGCGTTTTGTTTAGCCCAAGTAATAGCGCTTTTAGAACTGTCCACCTGAGTGACTTCTGCCCCGGCAGAAAGCCCAGCCAAGGTGGCGCCACCGGTGTAACCAAAAAGATTTAATATTTTAATTGGGCGGCCCGCTTTCTTCACCTGCTCCTTGATCCATAACCAGTTTGGTTCCTGTTCTGGAAATAAACCAGTGTGTTTAAAAGCGGTTGGTGAAATAACAAATTTAAGTCCAGACCCTCCATCTGGGCGGGCAAGCATTTCTATTACCCACTCTTTTGGCAACCCCTCTTTGGTTTTCCATTTGGTATTATGTCCATCACGAATAAAAGAAGCATCAGCCAATTTCCAGTGAGCTTCCTCTAAATTTTTACGCCACAGGACCTGTGGATCAGGCCGTCTCAGGGTAAACTCCCCAAACCGCTCCAGTTTCTCCCCGTCTCCGGAATCAATCAGTTCATAGCCCTTACTTGGTTTTGTAATTAATATATTTAACATATGCCAAATATAGCAGAAATAGAGAAAAAAGTCCTGTTTCCACTTATAAAATCTTCACTACACCTTCACGTAAAACTTCTACCTTATCACCAGAAATTCGAACCAGAGTGGAGGGGGCGGAATCCAATTCTCCTGCATCTTCATAAAAATCCACCTTATCACCTGCCCGGCTTGTAGACGGCCCAAAATATTTCTGCGCTTCCTCTATATTTTTAGCTGGTATTTTTCCTTGAATATTGGCTGACGAGGTAGCTAGGGGGCCGCTTTGTTTTAAAAATTCTAATATATTTTCATCCGCTGGTAATCTAATAGCTAAACCTAAACCCTTGTCTAAATAATTAAAATCTTTGGAGATTTCAAAAATAATAGTAACTTTGCCAGGCCAATATTTCTTTATAAATTTTAATTGCTCCTCAGAAACTTTAGCCCCAAACTTTTCTAAATCAGAAATATCAGAAATTATAATAACCAATGGTTTATTTTCATCCCGCCCTTTTAAATTATAAATCCTCTCAACTGCCGTCACAGAAAAAGCCGAGCAAGCCAATCCATAAATAGTATCCGTAGGTATTACCCCCACCCCGCCACGCTTTAAAATCTCAATATTTTCCGGCTTCATATTAAAGGTGATCCTCGGTGTCATTTTCCGCATCTTCTTTGTTTCTATGAATCACGCCATCTTTGTGATGTGGCGGCATATAAATAGTATAAAGTTTTAGAGATTTATCACCGGAAGTATTTACCACATTATGTTTTGAACCAGCCGGCACCACCACGGCAGAACCGTCAGATATTTGAAACGTCTCCCCATTAATAATTACTTGCCCTTCCCCGCTCTCAATTCTAAAAAATTGATCTGTGGTCTCATGCACCTCCATGCCAATCTCCTCATTTGGTAATAATGACATTACCACCACTTGGCCATGTTGTGAGGTATAAAGAACTGTTCTAAAATTCTCATTTTCTAAAGTCTCCTTCTCAATATTTTTTATAAATGGTTGCATGTTTTGTTATTATTAAACTAATAAAGTATAGCTTACATTACAGTATACACGCTAGGCAGTTCCAGGCCAAGGGCCCACGCGGAAAAGCCTTTTAACTGATGCTCTTTTATTAGGGCTATCTTTTTACTAATACTTTTGGCATTCTCATACCAAATGGTGTAACCCTTACCATCTCTGGTACTCCAATAGTGAAAATATGGGGCCTGTTCTTCTGTACTATAATGATATGTAACTTTATATTTACTTATGACATTATTTATTCCTTCTACCCCACCAATCCCCGTTCTTTTACCATCTAAATCCCGCCACTGCCAATAATAAAAAGCTAACCCGAGAGATACTTTCTCTTTAGGAATTTTGGTTAAACTAAAATCAATAACTTTATTTAGCCATTCATAACCGGTCACTGGACCAATTGAGCTTGGGTCATCATATGACATGATACTGATAAAATCTGTGCTAGAGGCCAACCGAGCATAATCATACACCCCAATAATCCTTTGCCATAAATTCTTTGGATAGTCATTAGGATTTTCTGATATCTGAGCAATTACCGCTACACTTAATTTTAAATTATTTTTTTGAAATACCACATACGCACGTTCAATAAACCTAGAAAAAACATCACGATAAGAGAGCTCCATTTGTTCAAAATCAATTTGCCAACCAATATATTGAAAACTTTTAGCCTCTAAAACTAAATTATTGATCAAGACATCCTGCTTAACTGTGTCATCTAAAAATATTTTACTGGTAGTGGCATTAAAGGCGCCGTTAGTTAAAAGCGGCATCACCTTTATTTTATTATTTCTAGCATAGGCTAATAAGTCAGGTTTGACTGTGCCTAATAAATGACCATTATTATCCACCATATAATTTTGCGGAGCAAAAACATCAATTGGCCCCGGATGACTAAAAAATGATTTCCTGGCATTCGGTCCTTCTCTAAAATAAAATACCCGCTCATAGGCCGCGGCTTCTGTTTTTGAAATACAAAATACCCCTAGAAAACTAGAAAATAAAATGGTTATTAAAAACATGATAAATACCCTCCTCTTCATGTCAATATAATAACATAAAAATAAATTGGGGTGGCTAGAGAGAATTGAACTCTCGATACAGGTTCCACAAACCTGAGTTTTACCACTAAACTATAGCCACCATAAGCTTTCTTGCCTCAATATCATAGTGATGAATGAGGTGATGGCAATTGTGACACAGCCAGACCAAATTTTCAACCCTATTATCCCTTCTATCCTTATTTAGATGGTGTCCAGCAAGAACACGTTTATCATTAGTTTTACATAATCTGCAAACGGCCAGAATTTTATTTCTAATTAAAACATCTCGATAGGTAGACCGGCCGTCTTTATAATTTGCATGCTTTTTACCTATAAAGTAAGAGTTTCGCCAGATTGTTTGGCAGGACTTACCACAAAAATATTTTTTACTCTTTGATTTGGCTATTCGAGCCTTTGGATGATAAACGACTTTGCCACAAGTAAAACAAGGGATATTCTCCCCCACTTTTGAGGCGATGTATTTACAATTTAATGAACAATATTTTCCACCACCACTCTTTACCCAAGATGGTTTTGTATAAAAAGGAATTTTACAATTTAAGCATTTAGCAATCATGCCTTAAGTATATCATCAAATAGTTATTAAGACAACTTCTGAATATTTCAGAAATATCAGTGCTTCCCTATTCGTAACTGGGGCTATTTTCCTTAACACCACTTTTATGGGCGGAAAGTCTAGCTAGGGCGAATAAAAGACTGGATAAACGGTTTATATAGGCTAAAGTATTTGGAGAGACTTTGACTATACCCTCTTCCACCACCGCCACCACCTGTCTCTCCGTTCTTCTGATTAGTGTTCTAGCAAAATCTAATTCAGCCGACTCTGTACAACCACCAGGAATTATAAAAGAAGTAATAGGAGGAATTTCTTTTTCTATACTAGAAATCAAATCTTCAACTTCTTTTATTTTTTCCGCATTAACATCTTTATCTGCCCCAGCCACCTCGGCTTGAATAGTAAAAAGATTTTCCTGCATCTCTTGAATAATATCCGCCGCTCTTTCCGGACCCACGGAAAATAAAGTAATGTTTCTTTCAGCTAATTTAGCCTTAACAACTCCCAAAAAAGAATTGGCCTCGTCTAAAGAACCCAAAGCTTCAGCTACCAAGGAACTTTTAGACATTCTTTGGTCACAATGAAACAAACTTGTTTTACCGTCATCTCCACTTTTTGTGTATAACATAATATCTATTATATCACTTCTTTGTGCGCGGGGGGAGACTTGAACTCCCATGCCTGTAAAGGCGCTACCACCTCAAGGTAGTACGTCTACCAATTTCGCCACCCGGGCATTTGAATGCTAAATATAGCTTAAAACAAACAAAAACTCCAGTCTTTAAACTGGAGTTTTTGTTTTTATTTATTTAGTTTCAACTGGAGCTTCCTCAACTACTTCCTTGGCATTAATAATATTTTTCATCTTACGGCGGATTTCCTTGGCGGCTTTGTCACGGACATTGTATAGTTTGGCTCGGCGAGTCTTGGAACTTCTGACCACCTCTATCTTATCAATATTTGGTGAGTAAAATGGGAAAATTCTCTCTACCCCCACTCCATCAATCACCTTTCTCACAGTCATAGTACCACCAGCTTCATTACCGTGTTTACGAGCAATCATCAAACCTTCAAAAATCTGGATTCGGCTTTTGTCTCCTTCTACAATTTTTTGGTGAATACGAACAGTATCCCCAGCTTTGAGGGATAGTTTCTTTCGCTCTTCAATGTTTACTGATGAAATTTTCATTCCCGTAATCTAGCACAATTAAATAATTTAGGCAAATTTAAAGAAGCTCACCGCCTTTTGGAAATCTGGTGGGTAAGGCGCAATTATTTTTATTAGTTTCCCTTCCGGTAATTCAAACTCTATAGCATAAGCATGCAAGGCTAAACGTTTGATATCAATTGGAGATTTTTTAGAGACACCATATAAACGGTCACTAATAATTCCATGACCAATATCCGCAAAATGCACGCGGAGCTGATGGGTACGCCCTGTTCTAGGGTTTGCTTCAATTAGAGAAATCCTTTCTTTTCTAGCTAGAGTTTTGTAATGAGTAATAGCCTCCCGTGCCTCCCCACGCACCTCCTTACCCGTGGCTCTTTTTCTAAAGTCACTTTGGTTTCTACCAATAGGTAAATTAATTATTCCCTCGTCATAACGCACATCACCATAGACTATGGCATGATATGACTTTTCTATCTCTCTATCCAAAAACTGCTTTTTTAAAAAAAGATAAGTTTTCTGATTTTTAGCAATAACCACCACCCCGGATGTCTCCCGGTCAATTCTATGTACTATTCCCCATCTTTTTATAGTCTCACCAGTACCAATTTTTAAAGGCTCTCCCACCTCTTCACACTCAGGATATTTTTTCTTAATCCAGCCTGTCAGGGCCTCCTCTTTAGTGCGGCCATCAGTATGTATCACAAGACCGCTTGGTTTATTCACCGCCAATAGATTCTTATCTTCATAAAGGATTTCTATTTCCATCCCTAAGTTCTAACATAAAATGAGAAAAATTGCATTATCTTGAAATTTAGGTTAATCTATTGCCTATGGGCGGTTAGCTCAGTTGGTAGAGCGCGTCATTTACACTGACGATGTCAGGGGTTCGAGCCCTCTACCGCCCACAAAATAAAAGGCCAGCGGATGCTCGGCCTTGGGAGAACTTACCATGGTATCCCGAACCATTATTCAAACTTATCCATCTTTACCGGTTGGAAGTGTCTCTCAGTTTCTGGATCAGCTTGAATTAAGTACCAACCCTGACTATTGTAATTCTGAAGGCCTGAAAAACAAAAACCAAAAAGGTGTGCCGTACGAACTGTTTGTTCACCAGCTATTTTCCAAACAAGTACATGTTTCATTTGGCCAGACTGAAAATAGCTAATGACATCAAAAACGTACACATATTCCCCAACTGCCGGCACCTCTCCTTGTGTATAGACCTGGCGCTTTATACCAGTAGTTTGGCAGCCGCATAGCACCGTCACCAGAAAAAATGTCCAAATTATAGGTCGGGCATACTTATTCATTAACTACTTCCTTCCCCTAAAGGTTCAGTGATCTGTTTATTATATTAACATATTTTCTATTTTTGTGCCCCCAGAGGGAATCGAACCCCCATCAAGACCTTAGAAGAGTCCTGCTTTATCCATTAAGCTATGGGAGCATATGCCCCTACCCCAACTTTTTTGTTCAATATAGGTCTTACGCCTATGACAGTTTGCGCATCTTATTTCACATTTTTCTATCTCATGTAATACAGAAACCCAAGAATAATGTCCCGACAACATTCGTCCAATAGTTTTAAATTTTTTAGAATGTTCACGATGGTCAAAATCTAAAACCACAGGATCCTTCTCCCCGCAATCAAAACAAGATTTCGAAGACAAAAATATAAAAAGTTTTTCTCTTATCCTCACACGGTGTCTTTTCTGTGCGGCATAGAGATTTTTCCTATCTTTGTATGGCATATAAGGATTATACCACACTATTCTAACCCTATGTACCAAATTCAAAGAACAAGAGAGAATATAACAGTTTTAAAGGCTTGGGTCAACCAATTTTACTGGATTAGCTTTAATTTTTAAATAGTCAGTCTGCCTGGTTTCTAAAATTAATAGATCGGCTTGTAATTTTTTTAAATTTATAGCCTTGGCCGGAACCTGCTGATTAGCATCTTGAATATTTAAATAGCCTCCAGCAATTTCATTACTCAGGTATATTTGCCAGGAAAATATTGAAATAGCTATCAAACCAATAGCAAAAGTGTAAACTAAAATTTTCCAGTCTCGAATATGATGTATTGGCCAAGCGGGAGTTGTCCCAAATTTTATAGACTCAGCTTTTCTTTTTAAGAGGTTTTTTAAATTAATTTTTTTCATATTAATTTTTTAGTTTTAAAACGGAAAAATCTAAATCCGCAAACCACACCCCAGCACCAGCTTTATCCCCAGCACTATAAATAAATGATACGCTGGCCAGAGCAGATATTTTTGGTAAATTTTCAATAGCGTGAACAAAATTATAAACATTTGCCCACTTGCCGGAGACAGTAAACTTGTATCTAATAGATTGAACCGCACCAGCTGAAGCCAAGCCAGGCACCTCTTCATAGGCCAAGCTTTTTTTCTGAGTAACACCCATAATATCAGCCAAATCTTCTAGTGATTTAGTAAAATCTACTGTATTCAGATCCCCTGGCCCCACAAAGTAACCGGTTAATTTCTCTCTTTCTTTCACAGAACTACTAATAGCATCATTTAAGGATAATTGTTTTAACCTATCTTGGGAGGAAATATTTAGTTGCTTTACTTTATTATTAATATCTATAATCTTGTTTATTAATAAATATGAAGAAACCATATCCATAGCTAAAACTACAATAAAAATTGTAATAGAAACTATAAATATTTTTTTGGAAAAATTTATTTTCATATAGGACTATTAATGTTTATGGTAAATGAAATATCCATATTTTTGGCAAAATCAGAAATGGGTGAAGTAACGCTAGCAAACCCCGCTTTAGACTTTAAATCTTGAATAAAGAGGACTAACCCTTCCCTATTTTTAGATACTCCACTTATAACAATTTGTATTTCCCCCACCTTTACTGAGTAAACTGACATCTTACTTAAACTAATATTTGGATTTTTATTCCCAATAATTTTATTAAAATAATCTAACGGCATCAAAGATTTTGTATTATAAAACTCTAGAGCCTTTATCTCCTCTGTAGTTCGGCCCATTAATTGAGTGGTACTTTCCCCAACATTTTCTCTGTTCTCAGCATTAAGAACGGCGGTAAACTGCCCGGCCACGATCTGATCTTTTTTATTAATAGATAGATAATAAGGAATTACGTAAGCCAACAAAAAAATACCGAGCAGGGCGGAAGGCATGATGAGGGAAAGTGAAAACAGTCTCATCAAATAATCAATTTTTATTAACTTTTTTTGTTTTTCAGTAATTAAATTTGCCATAATTAAAATTGACTTAACCCGTTTAGAACAGCTAAATCCATGGAGTCCAGTTTGTTTATTTCTGGCACATAATTCTCTGCTTCAAAATTATTAATCCAAACATTAGCTACGCTGACACTCATATCCAAATTTAAAGCTAAATACCTATCCATCCCCACAATCAAGGCGTCACGGCCACACAAGATAATCCTATCCACTTCTCCGGTCACGTCTTCCCGCTCATTACAATAAGAAATAAATTTATAGATCTCATCTTTAATAGCAGAAATGGTATTTATAAGATAAGAAAATATTTCCATATTATCAGAATTCTCAGTATACAACTTTTCATTTTTAATTTTAGCCGCCTCCGCCGTAGTCACTTTAAAATATTTTGCCAGTAAATCTGTAAAAGTACTACTACCAAAATTTAGTGAGGCTGTCTGACAAACCACCCCATAAATAACTAGTGATAAAATAATGTTTGATTCGCGAATATTAGCAACTACTACCACCTGCTGATTCCCCTCTTTTACCACAGATTTAGCCACATTATTTGATTCCGGGCTAAAAAATACTGGGGTGAGACCAGCGGAATCAAAAAGACTTTGTAAATCCATCACAAAATCTAATGGTGTAACTGACACCACCACTTCTAAACCACTTTTCTTTTTAACATTGGGGATAATATCGTAATCAAAAACTGCTTCTTTGGAGGACAGAGGTACATTTTCTTCAATTTTAAAATCAATGATGTCTCGGACTTCATCAGCGGCCATCTCCGGTAGGGAGGTTTTAAAAATATAAGTTTTCTCCTCAGGAATAGATAACCGGGCAAAACTAACCTTGGTCTTTTCTCTAATTTCTATCAAGGCCTTGACCACCGGCTCACGCTTAAAAATTTTCCCTTGCTCTACTGCCCCAGGTGGCAAAGAAATAAACCCCTGCATTTCTGGAACCAAACCGGACTCAGTGGCTTTGGTCAACAAAAAAGTAATACCACTAGGCAGTATTTCCACCGCCACTGAGGACATCTCTAGGAATTTAGGTGGTTTAAATGTTTTTGAATATAATACTTTCTGAGACATAAATTTATCTCCTAATATTATAGCACTTTTTTAATTCTCTTGCTTTTATACCACTCATAAACCCCAGGAAGAACAGAGGCAATAACAATAAGAAGGACTATTGGTAATAAAAAATTTTCTATCCCAGGAATAAGGCGACCTAGATAGAAACCGGCGGTAATCATAATACTGGGCCATAAAATCCCGCCAAATATATTCCAAAAAGAAAAATGTTTAAAATTCATCTCCCCCACACCAGCCATAATAGGGGCAAAAGTTCTAATAATAGGCACAAAGCGGGACAAAAGCACTGTCTTGTTACCATATTTTTCGAAAAACTTTTTGGTGTCTTCTAAATGCTTTTTCCTAAAAAATAAGGAGTCTGCCTTTTCAAATAATTTATGCCCCACCGTTCGGCCAAACCAATAACCAATATAACCAGCAGAAACAGCACAAATTATAGAGCCCGTGAGTAAGGCGGGGAAAGGTAACAACCCCTGAGAAGCCACAAAGCCAGCAGTAAACAAAAGTGAGTCACCGGGTAGAAAAAAGCCAAAGAACAAACCAGACTCAGTAAAAATAATAGCAAAAATACCTATTAATCCAACATAATCAATTAAATACATGATATCAAATAGATGTTTCATAATTATTTTGCCTGGGTGCCCGTTTTAATTTCAGCGCTAACCTCAAATATTGAAAATGGCTCTTCCCCACCACCCACGGCCAGTATCATACCATTGCTCTCCATCCCCATCAGCGGTTTTGGCTCTAAATTTGTCACGAAAGCACACTTTTTATTTACCAAAACAGAGATATCAGGAAAATACTTGGCAATACCGGAAATAATTTGTCGTGGGCCAGTAGCCTCAGTAAAATCTACAGATAATTTTAATAATTTTTCTGATTTCTCAATTGGCTCCACGGTTAAAATTTGGCCAATTTTAATTTCCACTTTTTTCCAATCTTCATATTTTATTTTCGCCACCTCTTCTATTTTTATTATATTTTCTTCCATGTTTTTTTAAATTAACTCCACCACCTCCCCTCGCCGACTCGGTACTCCTCCTTAATCAAGGAGGAGAAAGGGGACCTAACTTTTTACGTTCCCTTTCCCCGCCTTAGTCAAGGCGGGGTGTCATTCTGATGACGGGGCGGTTGTGTTTCTGTTTAAATAACTTTGTAAAATTATGGCCGCGGCGGAGGCATCCAGCATCTTATTTTCTCCGGTAATCTGACTGGCCTGAACGGAAGTCATAAATTCCGGCTCAAACACCACCTTAAAACCAATAGTTTCTAACTGCTTTTTAAAACCTTCAATTTTCCACATGATAGGGTTTATTTGGCCTTGATAGTCCCGGCTTTCCCCCATCACCACTGTTTCTACCGCATTTTTCATACACAAATCCACAATCCCCTTCATTAAATCCTCATTATTGGCCAAAACCACGGTTGGAAAAGCTATTTTACCATCATCATCAGACATGGCTATCCCCACTCTTTTCTCCCCAAAATCAATCCCTAAATATTTCATCCCTCTATCTTACACTAAAAACCCCTTTTACAAAACAAAAAAAGGTGTATAATTATGTGATGAATAATCAAATTTTAAATGACGCTCTAGCAACATATTTACAAAATAATCCCTGGATTCCTTTTTTACTTATCTGGATTATTATCTGGAAGGCCTTGGCTCTCTGGCAATCAGCCCGAAATGGTCAAAAGATCTGGTTTATTGCGTTACTTATTGTGAACACTGTGGGAATTTTGGAGATAATTTATTTAATCATTTACAATTGGCCAAAAAAATCAAAAATAATAAACCCAATTGCGCCAGAACATTTCTCTGACCCTAAAAACCCCAACCTTCAATAAAATAAAAACTTCCTGATCATTTCAGGAAGTTTTTATTTTATCTATTTTGCCTTCTTTGGTTTCTTCTTCTCTTTTTGTTGCCTATTATTTCCTTTGGCCATATTTTTATTTTACCCGCCTAAGTTTTTATTTAATAAAAATTTTGGTGGGTGAATTAACTTTTCTAATAAGACATTAATTATAGCATAAAAACATTATATGGAATAACAGCGTCAAAATTTACTAATTTCGACGCGAATTTTACGCTTAAAATTTCGGCGGAGGAGGTGAGATTCGAACTCACGGCACCCTTGCGAGCGCGACAGTTTTCAAGACTGTTCCTTTAAACCACTCAGGCACTCCTCCGTGCTCTGAATAATTACATAAAAAACAGAGTATTTCAAGTAATAATAGTAGTGCGTAGTACTTCCACCAAATCCCCTCCTCAGTTGAGGAGGGGTGGTGAGTCGGCGAACCGGGGCGGTTGTTTAAGCAACGGCTCAACGGGCCCTGCCGTTGAGCCGTTTGTTTTATTTCTCCTCTCTATTCACTTTATGCCCGCCAAATTTATTACGCATAGCGGAGATGAGTTTGCCGGTGTATGACGGCTTTGCCCGGGATTCTTCCCTTACTTTTAAGGCATTAGTCAGGCTGGGCATCACCGCCGCCTCATCCAGTTTCTTCATCTCCTCCTCAGTCTCCCCTTTTGGCACATTACCGGAAATAGCATCTAAATATCCTTCTTCATTATAAGCCTCGGAGAGCCAGCTCATCAGTTTACTCTCCACAATACTGCCGTGAGAATATACTTTGGCCACTTCTTTTAAATCAATATTTAAATCGGAATTTTTTATCGTTTCAAAGCCTTCTGCTAGCGCTGACATCATACCGTATTCAATACCATTATGAACCATTTTTACATAATGTCCGGAACCGGATCCACCAAGGTAAGCAAAGGCTTCCGGTCCACCCGCTAAATCTGTAAAAACATTTTTTATATAATCAAAACTTTCTCTATCACCACCAATCATGAGACAAGCTCCGTGTCTGGCTCCCCCCATACCACCGGAAGTTCCACAGTCCATATAACTTATACCTAGCTTTTTCAAATCAGCATATCTCTTTTGTGAATCTTTATAATATGAATTTCCACCATCCACCACAATATCCCCCTCTTTTAAAAGCGGAGTGAGTTCAGCGAGTACGGCATCCAGCGCCTCCCCAGCATTTACCATGAGCCAGACCACTTTTTTCTCCGATAAAAGTTTTACTAATTCAGAAATAGAAGAAGAAGGTGTGGCCCCCGCCGCCACCGGTTCCGCCATTTTCTCCTGAGTTCGGTTATAAACCACCACTGGATATTTTTTATCCAATAAATTAAAAACCATATTTGCCCCCATCCGCCCTAGCCCAATAAAACCAATCTTGCTGTTTATTATTTTTGTTTCCATGTAATATTATTCTTCTTATTCCAGTCGGCCAATTCTTTTGGTCCAGAACTACCAATAGGATACTTATAAACTACTTTTTTACCATCTTTACCTGTGGTGAGCGAAGTCGAACCATCCACAATTTTCCAAGCTAACTCCACCTCATCATTACGCACGAAGAGCGCCTGCTCCCCCGCAATAGCCTGCTCTAGCAACACTTCATAAGCCTCCGGTGTGTTTAGACCATGCTCACAGGAGTGACAATATTCCATATCCACGGTTTCCACCTCAAAACCCTTTCTTAAAGATTTGGAATTGAGCTCAAAAGAAAATCCTTCATTAGGCTGTACCCGGATAGTCAAATAATTATTATCAGACGGACAAGTTTTAGCCAGTAAACAATCCACCGGTTTAAACCGAATATGAATAACGGTTTCTTTTTTATTTAAATTCTTGCCGGCTCGAACAAAAAATGGCACCCCGCGCCAGCGCCTATTATTTACAGTTAGTTTAGCCGCAAAAAATGTTTCCGTTTTGGAATCCGGCTTGACCCCTGGTTCCTTATCATAACCCTCGTACTGGCCCAGTAATATATCCACCACTTTTGTATCCTTTAAAACTTTTACTTTTTCATTTCGCAAATATTCCCCGGAAATAAATTTTGGTGACTCCATGGCCAGCAAAGAAAGCATTTGCAGAATATGATTTTGCAAAATATCTTTTATGGCGCCGTATTTATCATAATAATTACCCCGGTTTTTTATACCAAAGTCCTCATCACAAATAATTTGCACGGAATCTATATTTTTATTATTCCATAACGGCTCCAAAATCCGGTTGGTAAAACGCAGAAGAGCAATATTCCCCACCAGTTCCTTGCCTAGATAATGATCCACGCGATACACATTTTCCTCCGCAAAAACTTTATCAATCGTTTTGTTTATTTGTTTAGCTGAAGCCAGACTCTCCCCAAAAGGTTTCTCATATAATACACGCTCCCATTTATTATCTTTACAGTTTACCAAACCCGCTTTGGCTAAATTAATAGTGGCGGCTTCAAAATGCTCCGGCAGGGTGGCTAAATAAAATAATCTATTACCAGATAAATTATTCTGAGTTTCAACCTCTAATATTTTAGCGCGCAGATTTTCAAAATCTGCGAAATTATCAAAGTTTAGGCGCACATAGTGAGCAGAATTATATAATTTATTCCAAACCGCCGTGTCTAAATTAGAAATAAGTTTTTTTGATTCATCTAAAATTGATTGGATGGTGGTGTCCGAACGCGCAGTGCCAATAAGGGAAACCCGCATGGTGGGATTTAGCTTTAGTAAATTATAGATAGCGGGAATAAGCTTGAGTTTAGCCAAATCCCCCGTCACCCCCATGATTACAAATGTAAAATTCTTTTCCATACCTCATATATTAGCATATTATAAACACAACCTCACCCCACCTTGTCACCTAAAGACAACCGCCCTGCTTCGCCGACTCAGCATCCCTCCTTGACTCAGGAGGGAGTCTGAATCAGACCCCCTCTCTCAGTTGAGGAGGGGTGTCCAGTCTGCTGGACGGGGCGGTTGTTTTATTTTGTCTTAAAATTTAATTATATGATATAATAACTGCCATGGAAGATTCTTTAAAATGGAGTGCGCCGGAATATCATCACTACCAAAGAAGTACGGATTGGTTTTGGGCCGTGGGAATTATTACTGTTTGTATAGCAATATTGGCTTTTGTTTATCAAAATGCTTTGTTTGGTGTTTTGATTTTACTTTCAGCCGGTATTCTTATTTCTTATACCATTCGTATTCCCCAAGATGTAAATTATGAAATTAACAGACGTGGCGTGGTGGTGGGTAAAGACTTGCACCCATATTTAACCCTGGAGGCTTTTTGGGTGGAAACCCGCGGTGGCGAGCCAAAATTAATTTTAAAATCTAAGAAGGCTATGATGCCTTTCATTATTATCCCCGTCCATGAAGAAAGCGCTGACGAAGTGGCTGATGTCCTCCGTCAATTTATTGAAGAAAAAGAACTCGCCGAACCCGCCTCCCACAAAGTGATGGAGTATTTGGGATTTTAGCCTTTTTGTGTTAGTGTTTTCCCATTGCTCTTGTCGTTCAATGGATAGGACACTCCCCTGCGAAGGGAGAAATGCAGGTTCGATTCCTGCCAGGGGCACAGCAAAAAATATAAATAAAAAAACACCCGTTTGTGACGGGTGATTTTTTATTTAAAATTTATTTAGCGGCTTTGGCTAGCATTTTGGCCAGACGGCTTTTCTTTCTGGAAGCGGTATTTTTGTGGATCAAATGAGTCTTGCAAGCTTTATCAATGGCTTGGAAGGCAGCGGGCATCAAGGCCTCGGCTTCTTTGATTTTATTAGCGGTGATTAATTTCTTGGCTTTCTTGACGATATCAGAAATAGCGTCCCTTCTCTTTTGGTTAAAAACGGCTTTGTGTTTGGAAGCGCGTAAAGCTTTTTTAGCTGATGATGTTATAGGCATAAGGGAGAGATTAACACAGGGTGAGTAAAAAAGCAACATGTGCTATAATCACCTCATGATCTCCCAGTTAAATGGCAAAATTATATACAAAACAGACAAATTCCTGATTGTTGATGTAAATGGTGTAGGTTACAAAGTTTTCAGCACCACAGAATTAGTCAGCAAAACCAAGGAAAATGATGTGGCCCGGATCTGGACTTATTTAGCCGTGCGGGAAAATGCGCTGGACCTGTACGGCTTTTCTGATAAAAAGGAGCTGGACTTTTTTGAATTATTAAACACCATCTCCGGCGTGGGGCCAAAAACTGCCTTAAATATTTTAAATGTAGCCAATGTAGATTCCCTCCGCCGGGCCGTGTCCACTGGAGAAACCGCCCACCTGACAAAAGTATCCGGCTTGGGAAAAAAGATGGCTGATAAAATTGTGCTGGAGCTAAAAGGTAAACTGGGTACTTATGAAGAAATAAATATTGGTATGAAAGAAGAGATAGATGCCCTAGAAGCCCTGAAATCCCTGGGCTACTCACACAAAGAAAGCCGTGAAGCCCTCCAGGAAATAGATGGTTCGACTTCGCTCACCACAAGTCAACGAGTTAAAGCCGCCTTAAAACATTTAGGAAAATAATATGGAAAAGATATTGAGACAAATAAAAAAAATGATTCCGCGGAGGATTTTTGGTTTCTTTCAGCCGGCTTATCATTATTTGATGGCTCTTTTAGGGGCAATAATTTACCGCTTCCCTTCCCGTAAGATAAAAGTGGTGGCTATAACTGGGACTAAAGGAAAAACCTCTACGGTAGAATTTGTAAATGCTATTTTAGAGGAAGCGGGCTTTGTAACCGCTCTGGCGGGCACCTTGCGTTTTAAAATTAGGGATGAGAGTAAACCAAATATGTATAAAATGACCATGCCCGGCCGTTTCTTTATCCAGAAATTTTTACGCCAAGCAGTAAATGCCCACTGTGATTATGCCGTGCTGGAAATTTCTTCCGAGGCAGCCAAACAATTCCGTCATAAATTTATTGACCTGGATGCGCTTATTTTTACCAATTTAGCGCCAGAGCATATAGAATCCCACGGTTCTTATGATAAATATTTAGAAGCTAAATTAAGTATTGCCCACGCCCTGGAAACTTCCCCTAAAAAAGGAAAAATAATTGCCGCTAATATTGATGACAGAGAAGGCCACAAATTTTTAAATATAAATGTGGAGAAAAAAGCCCCCTACTCTCTGAAGGATGGTGAACCAATTATTTGCCATGATAATGGTGTAAATTTTACCTGTGAGGATACCAAAATACTTTCTCCCTTGCCTGGTAAATTTAATGTTTATAATATGCTCTCCGCTATTGCTTATGCCCGCGCCCTGGGCATCAGTATGGAAAGTATCAAGGCTGGTTTGGAAAAATTAAAAGAAATAAAAGGACGTGCCCAAAAGATTCCTAATAATTTAGGAATAGAAGTGCTGGTGGATTATGCCCACACCCCGGATTCCTTAAAAGCCCTGTACTCTACTTTCCCGGAGAAAAAGAAAATTTGTGTTTTAGGAAACTGCGGCGGTGGCCGAGATAAATGGAAGAGAAAAGAAATGGCCGAGATGGCTGATAAATATTGTGCGGAAATAATTTTAACGGATGAGGATCCCTATGATGATGAGCCACGAGAGATTGTGGAGGATATGGCAAAACATACTAGTAAAGAAAAAACAAATATTATTATGGACAGACGCGAGGCTATTTCTGCGGCTATAAAGCTGGCCCGGACGGGTGATATTGTACTGATCACCGGCAAAGGCACGGACCCATATATAATGCGCAAAAATGGTGTGAAGGAAGTATGGAGTGATGCTAAAGTGGCTGAGGAGGAAATTGCCAAACTATAATGCCGGAATTACCAGAGGTGGAGACAATAAAAAGGGAGCTTAATAAAAGCCTTAAAAATAGGATTATTTCTGATGTGGAAGTTTTATGGGCTAAAACAGTGTCCCCCACTACTCCAAATAATTTTAAAAAAATAATTGTGGGGAGAAAAATTATAAATGTAGAGAGGCGGGCCAAAATGCTAATTATTAGCTTAAATAATAATATCAGCTTACTTATTCATTTAAAAATGACTGGGCAGCTTATCTACCAAAGGCAAAGTAGTGAAATTTTGAGTCGCGTCGGAGCCCACCCTGTACTCAGGGAAGGGTTAAGCGCGAAAAATTTTACTACTTTGCCTTTGGTTATTAAAAACAATCACACTCGCCTGATTTTTAGTTTTGAAGATGGTTCAAAACTTTATTTTAATGATTTACGCAAATTTGGCTGGGTGAGAATAATGGATGATAAATTAAAAAAGTATTTGGAGACGGAAATTGGAATTGAGCCCCTATCCAGCAAGTTCGCACCTGCGAACTTCAAAAATATTTTAGAAAAGTATCCAAACAGAACAGTGAAGCAGGTATTACTGGATCAAAAACTGATTGCCGGTATTGGTAATATTTATGCGGATGAGAGTGCACATATGGCGGGAGTTCTACCTTTTCGAAAAATTAAAACCTTAAAAGAAAATGAGGTGGTGGCTCTGTATAAAAACATTATTGCGGTACTAATACTCTCTATTCAGAAAAAAGGCACTTCTTCCCGTAATTATTTGCGTAGTACTGGTGAGCCTGGTGGCTTTGTCCCCCACCTCTTGGTTTATGGCCGTAAAGATGAGAAATGTAAAAAGTGCGGCTCTCTCATATTAAAAATTAAACACGCCGGCCGCGGCACCCATTACTGTCCCGTGTGTCAGAAGTAAGGTGATAAATTAAACTCCGCAAAATATAGTACTAACCGGAGCACGGATATTTTTTTACTAAAAAATTCCTCGTGCTCGCGCCGTCGCGCTCCCAAGCCTCCTCTAGCACTATATTCTTGCTACATTTAATTTAAAATGAAACCGTTTCGGATTTAAAAAGACCGATTAATTATTGCTTTTTCGTGCCTTACGGACTGAGATTTTCAGTAGAAAATCGAGGGAGTAGAGAAATAATTTTGAGACGACAAAATTATTATCGTGCAAAGAAAAAGGAATAGTTAAGCGGTCTTTTATTTTGTGGAAACCGCTGTATTTTTAATACTTTAAATATTTAGAATTCGAAACAGAGACACACCAAAGGCTACAGAGACATTTAATGATTCTTTTTGCCCAAGCATTGGGATCTCGGCCACTGTATCAGCCAATTTTAAAATTTCCGGATTCACACCGGATACCTCCTCCCCCATCACAAAACAAACCTTGCCGGTAATTTTTACTTTTTTATAATCCACGGAATTTTTAGCCTGCTCCACCGCAATTATTTTATAGCCCGCTTTTTTTATTTTTTTCACCGCCATCAAGGCCTCCTTCTCATACACCCAGGGCACACTTTTCTCTGCCCCCAAGGCCACCTTGGCAATATCCGCCCGCGCCCGGCCAAACCGGTCCGTAGGGGCTGGTGTAGTACCGCTCAAAATAAGCTGATTTATGCCCAAGGCATCAGCCGTTCGGAAAATGGAGCCTACATTAAAGGTGCTCCGGATATTATCTAAAATTACAATCACTTCCCTCTTTTTCATATTTCTATATTACATTAAAAATCTACCTTGTCACGCAGCATAATACCTTTTAGGAGGCTTCGCAGGCGGGTAGCCGAGAGAGAGCAAATTTTCAGCAGGAAATTATGCGCACTCCAAAAAGGTGTTATGGTACGTGACATAATATGATATAATGTGAGTATGCAAACATTTAATGCTTTTCCAGAATTAATCTCCCTATCACTCATTGCCCCTTTTATTTTACGAATAGTTGTGGGTTTTATATTTTTAAATTTAGGTTATTTAAAATTGGGTAAAGAAAAACCAGGCTGGATTAGCTCCATGAATATTTTAGGTTTGCGCCCAGCAGGATTTTTTACCGGCCTTTTAGGAATTGTAGAAATTATTGGTGGTTTACTTTTAATTGCCGGCGCTTATACCCAAATCTCCGCCTTAGTTTTGGGAGTAATTGCCTTTACGGAACTATTTATTGAGTATCGAGAAGAATCAATCTTAAAAAGAGATTTTGTTTTTTACCTTTTAATTGTGGCTATCTGCGCTTCCCTCATCCTCACTGGCGCCGGCCTCTTTGCGGTAGATATCCCCGTCCTCTAATTAAAGCCTGATATAAATTGGACATTTAGGCTTAATTTTGTTATATTTTTCTCATTCCGCCAATAGCTCAGCTGGTAGAGCAGCTCCCTTTTAAGGAGAAGGTCGTTGGTTCG
>CAZSCE010000002.1:0-62659 GCA_964605355.1 uncultured Candidatus Saccharibacteria bacterium | reverse complement strand
AAGACAAGCTAATATGAGATCTCAAAATATTAAAATATTTGTAATATCCACCTTGATCACTCTGGCTTTACCATTTTGCTCAAATGCCGCTACTATTTTTATTGCCCCAGAAAGTAAAGATGTGCGGGTGGGGGATACATTTTCTGTTTTAGTTGATGCAGACTCACAGGGTATTGCCATAAACGCCGCTACTGCAGATATTACTTTTGATAATAATTTACTTTCAGTTCAGGGTATTGGTTTTTCTAATTCTATTTTTACCATTTGGCCAGAGGAGCCCAGTTATTCAAATATAAACGGTAATATCCACTTTTCTGGGGGTATTTATTCCCCAGGTTGGAATGGTGTGACCGGTCCAATATTAAGAATTACTTTTAAAGCAAAAGCCGTGGGCCAGGTAAAATTAGCGGTTATGAATGCTTCTGTTCTAGCTAATGATGGTATTGGCACAAACGTTCTTAATAATAAATTTGATTCCATTATTAAAATTGATAAGGCCGCACCAGTTGTGGAAAAGCCAATTATTGAAACAAAAATTATTGCTACCTCCACTAAGGAGGTCCAAATGGATTTTTTTCAGATACCGGTTATTGTAAATCTACCTGATCAGCTGGTGGAGGGTGAAGAGTTAATTTTTAATGGTAATGGTGTTTCTAACGGCCTGATACTTTTATATATACAGAAGGGTAAAAGTAATCCAGAAATTACTCAAATAAAAACCAAATCTTCCGGTAGCTTTGATTTTACTTATAGAAACCCAGTGATTTCCGGATATTACAAAATTTGGGCTAGAAGTATTTTATCTGATGGAATAATGAGCACTTCATCTGATATTTCATATGTAGAAGTTATGAATCCTAATACATTAAATATTAGCGGGTTACACATTACCAACAGAAGTATTATTACTGTTTTAGCTATTATTTCCTTAACTATGTTTATCTTTTGGTCCGTTACTTTAAATTTTTATTTGGAAATTAAAAACAAGAAACTGCCCAAAAAATCTATACCAAAAAAATAAATATTAGATAGTTTCAACACTCTCTCATACCGGTCCGCTTTTAGCACGCCAATTCTATTTTGTAAATAAGCTTTTAAAATAAGCTTAATCTCTGTTAATAAATATCAAAATCTGCTAGAATCAGCGGATGTCATTATCAATCGGAATTGTGGGGCTACCAAACGTGGGGAAAAGCACCTTATTTAACGCGCTGACCAAAAAAGCGGTGCCGTGTGAGAATTA
Organism: uncultured Candidatus Saccharibacteria bacterium; assembly: GCA_964605355.1. GTDB lineage: Bacteria > Patescibacteriota > Minisyncoccia > Phycocordibacterales > GWA1-40-21 > CAIJXO01. Next base: position 61,416 of record CAZSCE010000002.1, on the reverse strand, counting down.
CCCATTTTGTACCATTGATCCGTCTGTAGGGGTGGTGGCGGTGCCGGATGAACGGCTTAACGCGTTGAGCCGTTTCTCTAATTCTGCTAAAACTATTCCGGCCGCGGTAGAATTTGTGGATATTGCTGGTTTGGTAAAAGGGGCTTCTGCTGGTGAAGGCCTGGGTAATAAATTTTTAACAAATATTAGGGAGACGGACGCCATCGCTGAAGTGATTAGAGTTTTTGAAGATGATAATATTATTCACGTGGCTAATAAAGTGGAACCACTGTCAGATATTGAAACCATTAATCTAGAATTAATTTTAGCTGATATGCAAAGTGTTTCTAAGCGTCTGCAGAGCCTAGTTAGTGAAATAAAAAAAGGTAGCAAGGTGGCGGTGATAGAAAATTCGGCTTTGACTAAAATAAAAGATTGTTTAGAAGCGGGGAAATTAGCTCAGGTAGCTAGCCTGGATGAATTTGAAATTGTAGAAGCTAAAAAACTTTGCCTTTTAACCATGAAGCCAATTTTATATGTGTTGAATAAAAAATCTGGCGGAAAAAATCTAGATGAAATAAAGGATGAGCGTTATACTAATCTTTTAAGTTTTTTTAAGGAGACAAATTCTAAATATGTGATTGTGGACGCCGGGATTGAGAATGAGCTGAAGGAAATGGAGGGGGCAGATAAACAGGAGATGCGTGAGGGTCTAGGGGTCAAAGATGATGGTATAAATGACCTAATTAAGGCTGGATATGACCTTTTAGGGCTTATGACGTATCTAACCACTGGAGAAGACGAAACTAGGGCCTGGACTATAAAAAGGGGTGCAACCGCGCCAGAGGCTGGAACTGCTATTCATGCTGATTTTAAGGAAAAATTTGTGCGAGCCGAGGTTATTCCTTGGCAAAAACTGATAGAGGCCGGCTCATATGGCACTGCTCGGGAAAAAGGTTGGGTAAAAACTGAGGGTAAAGAATATATTGTCAAAGATGGTGATACTATAGAATTTAAGATATAATTAAGGTCTTATTAGATTTATTTCGAGCGTCGCGCTTTAATGGACGATTGCGCGACATAATTTCGCAAAATTATATATGGATCCATCAAAATCAAGAACAACGGCCGCAGATTTTTTTATTTATTTTGGCATAATTATTGGATTATATGTTAGCACATTTAGTTTTGTCAGTGTGGCCTTTGATTTAATAAATAAATGGTTACCTGATATCACCGCATATAATGGTATGGATTTTTCTGCTGATAGTATTCGAGTTGGGCTGGCGGCGCTTATTATCTTTTTTCCCGCCTATATTTACTTGTCTAGGATTAGTACCAAGGCGGTAGCTCTTAATCCCGAAAAGAAAGATTTATGGGTCAGACGCTGGTTCTTTTTTCTAACTCTTTTTATAACCGGCTTAGCTATTGCCGTAGATCTTTCCACCCTAGTTTACAGATTTATTGGCGGAGATGATTTAACTTTAAGGTTTTTATTAAAGGTTTTGGTTATGTTTATTGTGGCCTTTTCTATCTTTCGTTTTTACTTATATGAACTTCGCCGGGATGTCACCTTACCAACACCAAAAAGAAAATATATTGCCTATGTTGTTTGTTTAGTAATCCTGGGTGTAATTATTACTGGAGTAATGGCTATTGGCTCACCAGCAAAACAGAGAAGTATCAGATTTGATCAGCAAAGGGTCAATGATTTATCAAGTATTCAATACGCCGTGACAGATTATTACCGTGCAAATAATATACTCCCCTCAAGCCTCAATATTTTGACGCAGGGGACCACTTACTATGTTTCCAGTATTAAGGATCCTGAGACAAAGATGGATTACGAATACAATATTTCCTCACTAAATACATATAAAATTTGTGCCACGTTTTCTTTGGAAGGTTACTTGAGTCTTGTTTATATTTCTAATCCAGACATCTGGAATCACGGTGTGGGCCGAGCGTGTTTTGAAAGGACGGCCGGTGAGGAAAATGTACCGATAAATGTCATGCCCGGCGTATAGATTAGGTTATGTTATAAGAAACGCCGCCTTTGCTTGGTGGCGTTTTTTAATGTAAGATAGAAGTATGAAAAATAAAAAAATTGCTGATTATAATCATTTAAAAATTGAGCCAAAGTGGCGGAAGGTTTGGGAAAAAAAGGGAATAAATAAAACAAAAGATACCACTAAAGGTAAAAAGTTTTATATTCTGGATATGTTTCCGTATCCTTCTGGTGCGGGTTTGCATGTAGGGCACCCTAGAGGCTTTGTAGCTACCGATGTCTATTCTAGGTATAAAAAAATGCATGGTTTTAATGTGCTTCACCCTATGGGCTGGGACGCTTTTGGTTTACCAGCTGAAAATTATGCTATTAAGAATAAAACAAACCCTATTGATCAGACGGTAAAAAATGTAAAAATTTATAAGGAGCAAACAAGTATTTTAGGTTTTAACTATGACTGGTCACGAGAAGTAAATACTACGGATCCAAATTACTATAAATGGACGCAGTGGTGTTTTTTACAGATGTTTAAAAAGGGTCTTACTTATGAAAGTAATGAGCCTATTAATTGGTGTCCATCATGTAAAACTGGTTTAGCTAATGAAGATTTAGATGGACCAAACTGTGAACGCTGTGGCACCTTGGTTGAAAAGAAACCCTTACGCCAGTGGGTGATTGCTATTACTAAATACGCTGATCGTTTATTAAATGATCTGGATACACTAAGTGATTGGCCGGAAAATGTAAAAGAAGTCCAGAGAAACTGGATTGGCCGTTCTGAAGGTTCGGAATTATGGTTTAATATAAAAAATTCTGAGGAGAAAATTCGCGTTTTCACTACTCGGGCAGATACTTTTATGGGTGTGACTTATGTGGTGTTAGCACCGGAAAATAAATTGGTAGATATATTAAAATCACAGATTAAAAATTGGAGTGAGGTAGAAAAATATCGTGAGACCATAAAGGCAAAGACAGAAATAGAGCGCACTGCAGAGAATAAAGAAAAAACAGGAATCAAACTTGAGGGAGTAGAAATTAAACATCCACTAACCAAGGAAATCTTGCCAGTTTATATTGCGGATTATGTTTTAAATAATTATGGTACTGGTGCTGTGATGGCCGTCCCGGCACATGATGAGCGTGATTTTGCTTTTGCCAAGAAATATAATTTACCAATCAAGCAGGTTATTGCTCCCTATTTTACAAAACCTGAAAATGATTCTGATAAAGTTCGTGCTGATAAAAAAACTGTCAAAAGGATTACTGCTTATGCATTAGTCTTGAATAAGAAGACAAATAAGTTCTTGTGCTTAGATTGGGAGAAGTTCGGCTGGCATTCCGGGATAATTGGCGGCCTTGATGAAGGTGAGGACTTTAAGGATGCAGCAATAAGAGAGATCCGTGAAGAAACTGGTTATATTAATGTTAAATTCATAAAAAATTTAGGGGGTGAACAGCATAATCATTTTTTTGCCGCCCATAAGGATGAAAATAGATATGGCATAGGGCAAGGAATGTTTTTTGAATTAATCGATGACGAGCAGGTTGCGGTTTCTGAAGAAGATACAAAAAATCATAAGGCCGTCTGGATTGAGGCTGACAAAATGGAGAGCTGGATTAATCTTGAAGCCTTTAAACATATGTGGCAGGTATATAAATCTGAATCCGATTGTTTTATTGGTAATGGAATTTTAATTAATTCTGGGGAGTTTGATGGTATGGATAGTGAGGAGGCAAAGGTGAAGATTACTGATGCGGCTGATGGTGTACAAAAGGTTACTTATAAATTAAAAGATTGGGTATTTTCTAGACAGCGTTATTGGGGCGAGCCCATTCCGCTTATTCACTGTGATAAGTGCGGGGTGGTGGGTGTACCAGAAAAGGATTTACCAGTAATGTTACCAAAGGTGAAGTTTTATGAGCCAACCGGGACGGGTGAATCACCTTTGGCGGCAATTACTAAATGGGTAAATGTAAAGTGCCCTAAATGTGGCGGTAAGGGTAAAAGAGAAACAAACACCATGCCTCAATGGGCTGGTTCTTCCTGGTATTATTTGCGATATATTGATCCAAAAAACAAGAAAGCATTAGTAGATAAGAAAAAGGAAAAGTATTGGTCACCGGTAGATTTATACGTTGGTGGTGGTGAGCATAATACCAGGCACCTTATTTACGCCCGTTTTTGGCATAAGTTTTTATTTGATATTGGCGTGGTTAGTAATCAGGAACCATTTATGAAGCTCCGTAGCCTTGGTATGATCCTGGGTTCTGACGGACGCAAGATGAGCAAGCGTTGGGGTAATGTAGTAAATCCGGATGATGTAGTTAAAAATGTGGGGGCAGATACTTTACGTGTTTACGAAATGTTTATGGGACCTTTTGACCAGGAAATTGCTTGGAGTACAGATAATATGGTGGGATCCAGAAGATTTTTGGATAAAGTTTGGAAATTGCAGGATAAAATTTCTTCTCACCTTCCCCCATTGGATAAGGGGGGATTGAGGGAGGTTGATAAAGAAAATTTTGAAATCTTGCTTAATAAGACTGTAAAGAAAGTTACAGATGACATTTTGAATTTTAATTTCAACACGGCCATTTCCGCTTTTATGATTCTGATTAATTTGGCAGAAAAGTCAGAGTTAACTAAGGCAGATTATGAAATTATCCTTAAATTACTGGCTCCTTTTGCTCCACACATAACAGAAGAAATTTGGGCAAACATTGGTAATAAGAAATCTATTCATCTAGAGAAATGGCCGGAGTTTGATGAGAGTAAAATTGCTTCCGAGGAAATAACTGTGGTGGTTCAGATTGATGGAAAACCAAGAGCAAACTTTAAAGCCCCAGCCGGAGTAGACCAGAAAAAAGTGGAAGAAATTGCCCTGGCTCTACCAGAGGTCAGGAAATGGACTGATGGAAAAACTATAAAAAGTAAAATGTTTGTTAAGGGAAAAATACTAATCATCAATACTCTTTAGGGTTTGACTTAAAATAAGAAGGGTGCTATACTAGGCCCAAGACATTATTATTAGTCAAAACAGGTAATTAACATTTATGTCAACAATTATAAATTTTAAACCAAAACAGGCCAGCAAGGGACTAATTGCCGCATTGGGTGAGAGATCACGTGATGTAATGACCAAGAGATACGGTTTAGGCAAGGATGCCGAGCCTATGACCCTAGATGCTATTGGCAAAACCTATGGTATTACTCGTGAGCGTGTCAGACAAATTGAGAACCACGCCCTGGCTATAATTAGGAAATCCAAGCAATATTTTGATGCTAAACCTGTTTTTGATGAAATAGAAAAAGTTATACACTCCTTGGGCGGAATAGTGGTTGAGCAGGATCTATTAGATTTTGTTTCTTCTGATGCTTCAATCCAAAGTCATGTTAACTTTCTATTGGTTGTTGGTCATCCCTTTACCAAAATAAAGGAAGATGATGATTTTAAACACCGTTGGTTAATTGACTCAAATTTATCTGAAAAAGTTCACGAGGCCTTGAGAAAGTTATATGCCACATTGAAAAGTGAGGACTTACTTTCAGAACCGGATATCATCAAGTCTTTTTTGGATCACCTAGAAGATGTGTCTGAGAAATTTAAAAATGAGGAAATTGCTAAACGTTGGTTATCTCTTTCTAAGAAAATTGGTAAAAATACCTTGGGTGAGTGGGGCAAAACAGAGTCTTCAAATATTAGCACTAAAGGTATGCGTGACTATGCTTATTTGATTATCAGAAGGCACGGTTCCCCAATCCACTTCAGAGAAGTAGCTAAAATTATTACTGACGTCTTTAAAATCAAGGCCCACGTAGCTACTACCCATAATGAATTAATCAAAGACCCTCGTTTTGTCCTTGTTGGTAGGGGATTATATGCCCTTTCTGAATGGGGTTATATGAGTGGTGTAGTCAAGGATGTGATCAAGAAAATCATTGAAAAGAATGGTCCACTGACCAAGGCTGATGTTATAGCCAAGGTGTTAAAAGAGAGATATGTAAAGGAAAATACCATTGTCATCAACCTCCAAAATCCAAAATACTTTAAGAAGAACAAAGAGGGAAAATACGAGATTGTAAAATAATACAAAACAAACTGGCCCCGAAAGGGGTTTTTTGTTTGGCAAGAAAGTAAGAGTGTGATAAAATATATCACATGTTCCTCGAGCTTCTTATAAAATTCAATACGGAAATATTACCTCTTATTTATAAGATATTGTTTGTGATTTCCCCCATCGTTCTTCCATTTATCCTAATTTATATTGCTGTTTTATTGTATGTTCGTTCTATTCAGCTAAAATATATTTCAAAGTTAAAGTCTTTTTTATTTGAAATTAAAATTCCCAAGGACATTGTTAAATCTCCATTAGCCATGGAAATTATATTTGGAGCCATGCAAGCCAGCGGAGCTGCTACATATACTGAGGCTTATATTGACGGTAAGGTTCGTGGTTGGTTTTCACTTGAGTTAGCTTCTATTGAAGGCCAGATTCATTTTTATATTTGGTCATCAGAACCAAAATTTAAGAAAATCCTTGAAGCACAAATTTATGCTCAATATCCTACAGTGGAAATATACGAGGTGCCACCTGAGAAAGATTACGTTCGTCAGTTTAATTATAACCCCTTAAAGCATATTATTTGGGGTTTGCAGTTTAAATTAATGAAAGATGATGTTTACCCTATTAAAACCTACGTTGATTACGCCATGGATAAGGATCAAAAGGATGAGTATAGAATAGATCCGATGACCGCGGTGTTAGAATATTTAGGCTCAGCCACTAAAGGTCAGCAAATCTGGATGCAAATTTTGGTTAAAATGCATGCCCCGGAAGGTTTAAAGGAACACCGGTTACATGAAAAGCCTAATTGGAAGGAGGCCGCTGAAGAAGAAATTAAAAAAATTAGAGAGGAAGCAACTGTTGATCGCGGGGGAGAATTTCCAGGTTTTCCTAACCCAACAAAAGGGCAAATAGAGACCATAAATGCCATTGAGCGTAGTTACGGTAAAATGGCCTTTTATACCATGATTCGGGGTTTTTACTTAGCTGAAAAGGAGGTGTTTAATCCCGCATATATTTCTGGCTATATCGGTGCCATGCGTCAATATAACTCAAATACCCTAAATGGCTTGAAAATGAAGATCTGGACTGATGTCTCAGATAATTTTAAGGATTGGGCCACCCTGTTTCCTTTTTTAAAACCGATTATTGCGAGAAAAAAGGAAAAGAAAACAGTTGAAATGTATAATGCTTACCGCTTACGTTCATTCTTTTATCCACCGTATCAGCATTATAAACAGGATCCTTTTATTTTGAATACAGAAGAACTGGCCACTATATTTCACTTCCCAGGTAATGTTTCTGCTACACCTACTCTGACAAAAATTGCTTCTAAAAAATCTGAGCCACCGGCCAATTTACCAATTAAGAATTAATTATGAAGTGGAAATTCACTATTACGGCTATTATAATAGTAATTATTATATTTTTTACTATTTTTTTTCAAACTATAAAAACACCCTCTGATTATCCTCTTAATACTATTTACAACATTAAGGAGGGCACGGGTTTAAATGTATTAACAACAGATCTTGTAAATAATAATATTATAAAATCACCTTATATTTTTAAAGTGGTAGCTGTGTTATATGGCGGCACCAGGGGAATTATGGCAGGAGACTATAATTTGAACCGGCTAGAAAATGTAATCACATTAGCCAAAAGGTTTTCTACTGGAAATTTTGGTTTAGTGCCGGTAAAGATTACTATTCCGGAAGGTTATAATGTGTATGAAATATCTAAATTAGTATCAGAAAATTTTCCTAAGGTTAGCACTACCACCTTTGTAAGTTTGGCTCAAAAGGATGAGGGGTATTTATTTCCGGATACATATCTTTTTTTACCAAATGCATCACCAGTGGAAATTGTAAATGCGTTGATAGGTAATTATCATAAAAAAATTCAAGCACTTGATGATGATCTTTCAAAATTTAATAAAACAGAATCAGATATTATAAAAATGGCTTCTATTATTGAGGAGGAGGCGCGAACAGAGGAAACTAGAAGAACCGTAGCTGGAATTTTGTGGAAGAGACTTGATTTGGGAATGCCCTTACAAGTTGATTCGTCATTTAAATATATTAATGGTAAAACTACTGCCACCCTAACCATGGCGGATTTAAAAATTAATTCACCTTACAATAGTTATTTATATAAAGGTTTGCCGCCTACTCCTATCTGTAATCCTGGTTTGGATTCTATTCGGGCAACAATCACTCCCATAAAAACAGACTATCTATTCTTCTTAACTGACAAGAATGGAAATATGTATTACGCAAAAACTTATTCTGAGCACTTAAAAAATAAGGAACTATTTATGTAAAAGAAAAGAGCGAGTCACGGGACTCGCTCTTACTCCTCTGTTCGTCTGCACCTACCGCAGATATCCAGATCAGGTTGTAAAAGGGAAGCAATCCATCTAATCTTTCTTGCTTGCTCTTCCACTTCCTTCACCGGATAAAAGCCAGGTGGTGAGGTCACAACTTTTGGTAAGGACCTCCTTTTGCGACATTTACGGCAGAGGAGATACGTTCGGCCATTCTTTGCAGAAATTTTGGCCACAAAACACCTCCTTTGTTTGTTCTTTCTGGTATTATATTACCATATATGGTATAAAATTTCAATGAAAAAGGTATTTGTGGGGTTATCAGGCGGTGTGGATTCCTCAGTTAGTGCTGCCTTGTTAAAAAAGGCCGGCCTTGATGTGTATGGGGTATTTATCAAGGTTTGGCAGCCTGATATGGAACTGACTGGCGGCTGTACCTGGAAGGAAGACCGGCTGGATGCTATGCGGGTTTGTGCCAAATTAAATATACCTTTTTACACCCTTGATCTAGAAAAGCAGTACAAAAAGGAGGTGGTGGATTATATGATTAATGAATATAAGGCGGGTAGGACGCCAAATCCGGATGTGATGTGTAATAAATACGTAAAGTTTGGCGGTTTCTTTGATTGGGCTATGAAAAAAGGGGCAGATTATGTAGCTACCGGTCATTATGCTAAAGTAGAATCTAGAATGTTGAATATTGAATATAGAAAAAAAACTAAATTCCAAATTCCAAATTCCGAATTCTGCCTTTTGGCTGGAATAGATAAGAATAAAGATCAAAGTTATTTTTTGTGGACATTAACTCAAAAGCAATTAACCAAAACTTTATTTCCAGTGGGGGATTTAGAGAAAACAGAAGTCAGAAAATTAGCTAAAAAGTTTGATTTAGAAACGGCCACAAAAAAAGATAGTCAAGGTTTGTGTTTTATTGGAAAGGTGGAAATGGGTGACTTTTTGAAAAACTTTATTAAAACAAAACCAGGAAAAGTTTTAAATGAAAAAGGAGAGATTATAGGTACACATGAAGGGGCCGAGCTTTACACCATTGGCCAGCGTCATGGTTTTGTTATAATAAAAAATTCCCCAGAAAATAATAGGCGATTTGTGATAAGTAAGGATATTAAAAAAAATACTATTACAATTTCTGATAAATTGAGTATAAGTGAAGGTTTGAACAAAAAAGAGTTTGAATTAAGTAATGTGAACTGGATATCAAACCAGGCGCCAGATATTTCTAAAAATTATCAAGCTAGAATTCGTTACCGAGGCGCTCTTGATTCCTGCAAAATTGAATTGTTAAAGGGCGGTAATTGTAAAATTATATTTAAAGATGCTCCAAGTTCACCAGCCGCCGGTCAATCCATTGTAATTTATGATAGAAATGTGTGTCTGGGTGGTGGAATTATTTTGTAAATGATATAATGTTTATTATGTCACCGGAGCCAGGAATTTATATTATAAAAGCTGATGGAACGAGAGAGCCTTTTAACCGGGAAAAGCTTTTGTCATCTCTTAGAAAAATTGGCACTGATCAAACCTTGGCTGATAGCATAGTTAAGAAAGTTGAAGCTGATTTAAAAGACGGTCACACCACCAAAGAAATATATAGACAGGCTTTTGGTTTACTGAGAAAAGGTCAGCGCCCAGTAGCGCTTCGCTATTCTATCAAGAGAGCCATTGCCGAGCTTGGTCCGTCTGGTTTTCCTTTTGAGGATTATGTGGCAGAGATATTTAAAGCTCAGGGTTATGAAGCGGTTACAGATCAGATTGCTATAGGTACCTGTGTACCACATGAAATAGATGTGGTGGCCTATAATGATAAGGAATTGATTATGATAGAGGCAAAATTTCATACAGATTTTGGTACTCATTCTGATCTAAAGGTGGCTTTATATATCAAGGCCAGATTTGAGGATTTACAAAACGGCATCTATAAATATGGTGGCAAGGAAAGGAAGATGACCAAAGGAATATTAATAACGAATACAAACTTTTCCTCTACCGCTATCCAATACGGTGAGTGTGCTCATTTAAATATGATTGGCTGGAATTATCCTTCAGAAAATAATTTACATCATTTGATTGAGAAATTAAATATGGTGCCTATCACTGTTTTGACCACTATCAGTCTAACGGAAAAGAAAATGTTTTTAGCAAATAGGATTGTCCTTTCAAAACAGCTTGGTGATTATAGTCTGCTAAAGAGCTATGGTTTTGATGATAAAAAAGCTCAGTCTGTAGTAAAGGAGGTGTATGACCTATGTAAGGAATGTGTTGGTCCAGAAGAGTTAGTGAGAATTCAACAATTAGCCGAAAAAAATAGCCACAATAATATAAAAAAAGATGAGCCAGTACTATAATTCCAAAAGAACCAGAGGGCTATATGACAGTAGTGCAAGTGAACCTCACCGTTTATCCCGCTCAAAACTGGACCTGTTTATGAATTGTGAGCGTTGTTTTTATTTAGATCAGAAATGTGGTGTGGGTAGGCCGGCCTCTTTTCCTTTGACCCTGAACAATGCGGTGGATTTTTTAATGAAAAAGGAATTTGATATTCATAGGGCCAAAGGCACCGCCCATCCTTTAATGAAAGCTTATGAGATTGACGCTGTACCACTTGATGATCCCAAAATGGAGGAGTGGCGTGATGCTCTTAAACGCGGTATATCATATTTACATAAACCAACCAATATTATTTTACGGGGTGGCGTGGATGATATCTGGGTAAATCCTAAAGGTGAATTAATTGTGGTTGATTATAAAGCCACCAGTAAAGATGAGGAAATTACCCTGGATGAGGCCTGGAAGATTCAATACAAGAGACAGATGGAGATATATCAATGGCTGTTCAAACAAAATAATTACAAAGTATCGGATACTGGATATTTTGTTTATGTAAATGGCAAAACGGATAGGGAAGCCTTTGACGGTAAATTAGATTTTGATATTACCATTATTCCATACACCGGGAAAACTGAGTGGATTGAGAAGGAAATTTTTGGTATGAAAGAATGTTTAGATCAACCAAACGCCCCATTACCAAATCCGGATTGTGATTATTGTTCCTATCGTAAATCCGCCGGGGAAAGTTTACAAAAACTAGCAAAAGAGGAGAAAACTAAGAATCCCGTCAGCAAAAAAGACACCTTATTTGGTTAATTTTAATATTTCCTTAAATCTGCTATACTCTTACTATTATGCAATCAAGCGAGATCCGGGAACGATATTTAAAATTCTTTGAGAAGAGGGGACATAAAATAATCCCTTCCGCTTCATTATTACCGGAAAATGACCCAACCACCCTTTTTACTGGTTCTGGAATGCAGCCAATGCTGCCATATTTACTGGGAACAACACACCCATTAGGTAAAAGAATAACTGATTCTCAAAAATCATTTAGAACAGGAGATATTGAGGAGGTTGGAGATAATCGCCACACCACCTTTTTTGAGATGCTAGGTAATTGGTCATTTGGTGATTATTTTAAGGATGAACAAATACCTTGGATTTTTGAATTTTTAACTAAAGAATTAAATATAGACCCCAATAAACTTTATATTACTGTTTTTTCTGGCAATAAGGAAAATAATCTTTTATCTGATACCAAGGCCGTAACAATTTGGCAGGAATTATTTAAAAAAGAGGAAATTGAGGCAAAAAATATAATTCTGGATTCTGAGGAGAATGGTGCTAATTTGGGTATGCAGGACGGCAGAATATTCTCATATAGTGATAAAAATTGGTGGTCAAGAGGTGGAGCTCCAGATAAAATGCCTATAGGTGAGCCCGGTGGTGCTGACTCTGAGATATTTTATGAGTTTGATTTGATTGAACATAATCCCAAATATGGTAAATTTTGTCATCCAAACTGTGACTGCGGACGATATCTTGAAATTGGGAACTCGGTATTTATGGAATTTAAAAAGGTGGGTAATAATATATTTGAGCCTCTGCCTAAAAAAAATATTGATTTTGGTGGTGGATTGGAGCGTATCTCTATGGCAGTACAGAATACAAATGATATTTTTAAAATTGATATTTTTACAAATCTAATTAATAAGCTTGAGGAAATTTCAGCAACAAAATATAGCGATTCTAAATATACTGCCTCATATCGTGTTATTACTGACCACCTTAGGGCGTCAGTGTTTCTTATTGGTGATGGAGCTATACCTTCAAATACTGACCAGGGTTATTTTGTACGCCGATTATTGCGCCGTGCCGTTAGACACGCTGATATCCTAGGTATCAAAGAAAATAATTTTGCTGACCTGACTGATTCAATTTTTGATTATTACAAAGAAGCTTATCCAGAAACATATAATAAAAGAGATTTAATTAAATCTGAAATTTATAAAGAAGAGTTAAAATTTAGAAAAACTTTAGAAGCGGGTATGAAGGAATTTGAAAAAGGGGTTGATCCTTTTGTTTTATTCACAAGCTATGGTTTCCCTTTTGAACTTACCAAGGAATTAGCTAAGGAAAAAGGGATGACCGTTGATGAGGATAAGTTTAGAAAAGATCTTGAGTCTCATCAGGCCCTGTCTCGTGCTGGCTCTGAACAGAAATTTAAAGGAGGCCTAGGTGGAACTGGTGAGAAGGAGATTAAATATCATACCGCTACCCACATTTTAAATTCTGCATTACGAGCGGTATTAGGAAATCATGTATCACAAAAGGGAAGTAATATTACCGCTGAACGTTTACGTTTTGACTTTGCTCATCCAGAAAAAATGACTGACGAGCAAAAAAAGAAGGTGGAAGACTATGTAAATGGCGTGATTGCCCTCAAATTACCGGTCACTTGTCAGGAAATGAGTGTAACTGAGGCCAAAGAAAGCGGAGCTCAAGGTGTTTTTACGGATAAATATGATGCCGTGGTAAAGGTTTACACCGTTGGTACTGACGCTGATCACTACAGTAAAGAAATCTGTGGTGGTCCCCATGTTTCAAATACTTCTGAACTTGCTCATTTTAAAATCATAAAAGAAGAGGCCGTCTCTGCTGGTATAAGAAGAATAAAGGCAGTATTAGAATAAAGTAGCAAATTTTCTATTGCAGACAAATATTTAATGGCGTATAATAATAGGTATGTCGTTCTTTTCTTTTTTAAAAAGAAATAAAGAAAACTTTTCGCTTGTTTTTAATATTGGCAGTGGTTCTGTTTCTGGTGGTCTGATTAAATTCACTGAGGAATCCGGTGTGGATATTATTCACTATGAGAAAGAAATTTTTACTTATCAAGAGAAAATTGATGTTTCAAAGCACTTGGAATATATGGAGAAGGCTTTGACCACTTTGGCTGGTAAAATAAAGATAGAAGGGAAGATAGTAGATAGAGCTTTTTATATGTTTTCTTCTCCCTGGAGTATTTCTCAAACAAAAGTAATTAAAATTAAAGAGTCAAAATCTATTAAAATTACTCATGAATATATTAACCGGGTAATTGATGAGCAAGAGAAGAAATATCAAACAGAAATAAGTCAGGCTGGTAAAATTATTGAAAAGAAAATTATTCAGGTCAAAATTAATGGTTATGTTATAAATAATTATTTAAATAAGGTCACCAAAGATTTAGAAATTGCTGTATTTTTTACCGCTGTTCCGGGAGAGATTTTACAGGTTGTAGACCAAGCTGTTTCTAAAACTTTTCATGTAAAAAATATTTGGTGTCACTCATTAGCGCTTTCATTACTAACTAATATTAGAAATTTATTCCCTCAAAAGCCTGATTTCATTTATTTGGATGTTAGTGAAGAAATAACTGATATTGGTATTGTTAAAGATAATATTATGATCAGTAGTGCTTCTTTACCCCTTGGCCGGAATGATTTTATAAGAGACTTATCCCTCATTTTAAAAGTGACCAAACCAGTAGCTGATTCTATGATTAATTTGAACTGTGCCGGTAGTAATGATGAATTGGCCGCCCTAAAACTGTCTGTAGCTATGGATAACGCCGCTAGGAACTGGCTGATCAAGATTTTTGAAATACTGGATAGTTTCAAGGAAAAAATTTATGTACCGGAAGACTTATTTTTAATTACTAATTCAGATCTCAGCTGTTTTTTAAAAGGTAAATTAGAAAAGCATGATTTTAAGGTTACTTTAGTTGAGAATAAAAAAGTAAAAACAAATTTAAAGACTGATGATATAATTTATAAATTAGAATTAATGTTTTTGGATAATCTATATAAAATATAAATATGAGTAAAAAAATAATAAGTGACATTATTTCTTCAAAAAAATCTATTCGGCAAATTCCTATTACCAAGGAAATGAAGAAAAAAATTGAAACAGAAAATGAGATTGATGAAGAAAAAAGAAGAGACTTTCATTTACCAGTTAAGCGTCAAAGCCCAAGTTGGCAGAGAAAGCCCATGAACCCAAAATTTGCTATTTGGACAGTGGCCGGTATTTGTATACTAGCTTTAGTTTTTGGCCTTTCTATGATTTTTTCATCTGCCACTGTGATTATAACCCCCAGAACGGCTAAAATTACTTTTATTAGTGATACTTATACCGCAAAATCAACAACATCAGGAATAAGTGATTTACAATATGAATTATTAAATATTAAACAGTCGCTTGGCGAAACTGTAAACGCTACGGAAGAAAAAGAAGTGACCCAAAAGGCCTCCGGTAAGATTATTATTTACAATAACTATAGTACGGCGCCACAGAGATTAATAAACAATACTCGTTTTGAGGCTAATAATGGTAAGGTTTACCGAATTAGTAGTTCTGTAGTTGTACCAGGAACCACAAAAACTGGTGGTCAAATCATTCCGGGTAGAATAGAGGCTACTGTTTTTGCTGATCAGGCTGGGGATGCCTATAATATGAAACTTTCTGACTTAACTGGTGATTTCAAAATTCCAGGATTTAAGGGTGATCCGCGCTATAATAGTTTTTATGCTCGCTTAAAAAATGATATTTCTGGTGGTCTTATTGGTAAACAAAGAATTATTGCCTCTGATTTAAGGACAGCTACAGAAGTAATAATTAAGGAAAAATTAAAAGAACAACTTATAAAAGAATTATACGCCATCAAACCGGACAATTTTATTATTTTTAGTAATGCTTACTCAATTGATTATTCAAATTTACCTGATACTGCAGTAGACACAGACAAAGCTGAAATTAATATTGAGGCCACAATTAATGCCATAGTCTTTAATAATCAAAAATTAGCAAAATATTTAGCGGGTAGGAAATTAACTGATTTTGATGGTTTACCGGTAGAATTTATTCCTTCTGATAATTTAGTGGTTACTTTTTTGGCCAAGGATAGTACTGGTTTATGGAAGAATAACACTTTAGATATAAAAATTACAGGTGATGGCATTATTAAATGGGTATATAGTGCTGATGATTTTAAGAGGGATTTGTTAGGTAAGAAAGAAGCAGACATGAATGGCGTATTGCAAAAGTATAAAGATTCAATAACGGGTATTCAGGTGATTTTTAAACCAGTCTGGACTAGGTATTTTCCTGATAGTATAAATAAAATAAAGCTCCAGGAGCTTGACTAAAGGGGGGTGTTTTTGCTATAATCCCACCGTACTTTTCAAATGGCCAATAATAAAAATAAACAAGTAAAAGAGGGTGTGGTGACCGAGGCTTTTCCCAATACTCTTTTCAAAGTTAAGCCGGCGGGGGAGGAAACTGATGTATTATGTTTTCTTTCTGGAAAAATGAGGCTGCACCGGATCAGGGTGCTGATTGGTGACAGGGTTTCTTACGAGGTTGATGAATATGGCGGTAAGGGTAAAATAATTAAAAGATCATAATCAAAGAATAAAATGAAAGTAAAAGCATCAGTCAAAAAAATCTGTCCCATCTGTAAAATTGTTCGTCGCAAGAGCCGAGTAATGGTTATTTGTACCGCTAATGCCCGCCACAAACAGAGACAAGGCTAAAACCCTTGCATTATAAGTCTACTTGTGCTATATTGCCCAAGATTAATTTTAATTTATGCGTATTTCAGGAATCACCATACCAGACAATAAAAGATTGAAAGTTGGCCTTACCGTTCTTTACGGTATAGGTTTATCTTTGTCTAAATCTATTTTAAAGAAAGCAAAAGTTAGCGGTGAGAAAAAACCAACAGAAATTAATGCTGAAGAGGAAAATACTATCAGAAAAATTATAGAGTCTAATAAAATTGAAGGTGATTTAAAAAGAGAGGTTTCTGGAAACATCAAGAGGCTAAAAGATATCAAGTCTTACCGCGGTACCAGACACGCCAAGAAGCTTCCATCCCGAGGCCAGAGAACAAAGACTAACTCCCGCACCTTAAGAGGAAACACTAGAAAGACCATGGGTACCGGTAGAAAAGCCGCTGACAAGAAATAATAATTAATATAATGGGAAAAGTAAAAATAGCTAAAACAGAAGAAGATAAGAAAGTTGCTGCCACTGAAGCAAAAGTGGAGGCTAAAATTTTAAGTAAAAAGAAAATTAGTTCTGGTATTTTGTATGTCGAATCCACTTTCAATAACACAAAGGTCTCCCTGACAGATGATAGTGGTAACGTGCTTATGTGGTCATCCAGCGGTTCTCTAGGCTTTAGAGGGGCAAAAAAAGGTACACCATTTGCAGCGGCTAAAATTGGAGAAATGCTTGGTCAAAAAGCCTTTGATATGGGTTTGAAAGAGATTTCTGTGGTGGTAAAAGGCGTGGGTTCCGGTAGAGAATCAGCTATCCGTGGTTTTATTACCAAAGGCTTTACTATTAATGCCATCAAGGATGTGACCCCGGTTCCACACAACGGTCCAAAACCAAAGAAACCACGTAGAGTATAATTTTAAAATAATGATAAACAGACCAAAATACAAAACAGCTAGGAGACTGGGAGCAAACGTTTTTGATAAAACACAAACCCAGAAATTTGCTAATAAGGAAGCTCAGAGGAAGGTTGAGAAAAGACCTCGTCCAAAGAGTGATTTTGGTTTGCAAATGCTAGAAAAGCAGAGAGCAAAAGTTACCTATGGTGTAAATGAAAGAATGTTTGCTAAATATGTAAAGAGTATTTTGGATAAGGCCGGTGCCAACTCTCCAGAAAAATTGATTTCTATCCTTGAATCCAGATTAGATAACGTTGTTTACCGCCTAGGTTTAGCTTCTACCAGACAGGCTTCTAGACAAATTGTTTCTCACGGTCATATTTTGGTAAATGGTTTGAAAATTACCATTCCTTCATATGCTGTTTCTATTAATGACAAAATTTCTATCAGAGAGAGCAGTGCTAAAAAGGGAATCTTTGCTAATATTGATGAAAAATTAAAAACTCATAATTATCCTTCCTGGTTAGCTTTTGATATCACCAAAAAAGAGTGCAAGGTTCAAGGCGCCCCAAAACTAACCGCTCTTGAAGTAAACTTTGATCCCGCCGCTGTGTTGAACTTCTATAGCCGCTAAACTTGCATATTTTGTAAAAATAGTTTATAATATTTATTCATTTTTAATAATTAATAAAAAAGTAAGCCTATGTCAGAAAACAAACAAGTATTACTTCCTTCCAAGCCACGTATTGTCTCGGAAGAGGGATTCTCTGGGACCTATGAAATTGACGGTCTTTATCCTGGTTATGGTCATACTTTGGGTAACTCCTTGAGAAGGATTATCCTTTCCTCTTTGTCTGGTGTAGCTATTACTTCTATTAAGGTGGCTGGCGTAGATCATGAATTCTCCTCTGTTGTTGGCGTCAAGGAAGATGTTATTGCCCTTATTCTTAACCTTAAAAAAGTCAGAATTAAGATGCTAACTGACGAGCCTCAAACCATTGAGCTCAAAGTTAAAGGTGCTAAAGAGGTCACTGCCGCTGATATTGAAGTTCCCGGTCAGGTAGAAGTTTTGAATCCAGAACTTTATATTGCTACTTTAGGTAGTAAATCAGCTGAACTTTCTATTGAAATGAAAATAGAAAAAGGTTTAGGTTATGTACCAAAAGAAGTATTACAGAAAGATAGAACCGAAATTGGTCACATTGCCTTGGATGCTATTTTCAGCCCTATTCGCCGAGTAAACTATGAGGTGGAAAATATGCGCGTGGGTGATAGAACAGATTTTAATAAATTAAAAATCTTTATTGAGACAGACGGAACCATTACTCCAAACGAGGCTTTGGAAGAATCTATCTTGATTATGATTGGTCAGTTAAAAGCAATTGTTGGTTTCAAAGAACCAGAAGTTGTAATTAAAGAAGCTAAAGAGGAAGTTGCTGATGAATCAAAAGAGTCTGACGCGGAATTCCTAAAAACCAGAATTGAAACCCTGGATCTTTCTGCTAGAACCATAAATGCACTTTCAAATGGTAATATCAGAACTGTTGGTGGTTTGGCCAGAAAGAAAGAGGCTGATTTAGATGATATAGAAGGTCTTGGTTCAAAAGGTATTCAGGAGATCAAGAAAGTGCTGTCAAATTATGGTATTACCCTTAAATAATTATTAACCGATAAAACAATGAGACACAGTCAGAAAACAAAACAATTAGGAAGAGAGAGAAATGTCAGAAATGCCCTGTTAAAGACAATGGCTGTTTCTTTGATTCGTGATGGCAAGATCAAGACCACTGAGACCAAGGCTAAGGTATTAAAACCAATAGTAGAAAGGCTGGTGACCAGAGCCAAAGTAGGTGATTTGGCCGCCAAGAGATTTGTATCTGCAAAAGTTGGGCCCGCTAGCGTTTCAAAATTAGTGGATACTATTGCGCCAAAATATAAGGATAGAAACGGTGGATACTTAAGAATTACCAAATTGGCTGACAGGAAGAATGATGGTGCCAAGATTGCGCAAATTGAATTTGTATAATACTGAAAAATAATATGACAAAAAATTTTACAATAGATGTTAGTGGAAAGAAATTGGGACGTGTTGCTTCAGACATTGCCGCTATTTTAATTGGTAAATCTGGAGTTGATTTTCAAAAGAATCAGGTGGCTGATGTAAAGGTAGAAGTTGTAAACGCTTCAAAGATGAATATTTCTGAAAAAAAGGCCCGCACTACTATTTATACAAACTATTCTGGTTTCCCAGGTGGTTTGAAAACTAGAACTTTGGAGGAAGTAGCCACCAAAAAAGGTTATGCTGATGTTTTGAAAATTGCTATTGCCGGTATGATTCATCATAACAAACTAAAAGTTCAATTGTTAAAGAATTTAATAATTAAAGAATAATATGTCAGAAACACAAAAATACATTGAGACTGTTGGCCGAAGAAAAACTGCTATTGCCCGCGCCAGAATTACCCCTAGTGCTAAATCTTCATATTCTGTAAATGATAAATCTGTTGAGGATTATTTCAAAGTGGCTGAGCAGAGAGATATTGTGATGAATGCTATGGCTGAAGCCAAGATTGACCAAAAGTTTGCTATTACTATTATGGTAAAAGGTGGAGGGGTAAATGCCCAAGCCGAAGCTATCCGTCATGCTATTGCCCGCGGTTTAATTACCTTTGATCAGACTTTAAGAAAAGATTTAAAGAAAGCTGGTTACCTAAAGAGAGATCCACGAGCCAAGGAACGCCGCAAATTCGGTCTCAAAAAAGCCCGCAAGGCGCCACAGTGGTCAAAGCGTTAATCCTATTTCAAAAATTATATATAAGAAAAGTCCGGAACATCTGCGAATGTCCGGACTTTTTGCTAACTGAGCTGTGGTTGTGTCTACTTTACCCTCCGACTAGGCAAACCAACAGTAGCCGCAGGCAACAATTGTCCTGAGCCGTAGACCATCGCTGTCCATCCGTTTTTTTGCCTTCCTTCCATTTGTTTCCTGACCTTTGGGGTCATCTTCTTGCAGAAACGATTCTGCTTGGCACATTCGGGACAACCCCAAACACGATCCGATATCCTTTCCTTCCAACTTCGTGTCTTCAGAGTTTGGTGAATGTCACCAATAACATCCGTTGAGGAAGAGAGAAACTCCCCAGTGATGCTGGCTCCACAGCCAAAGTAACACTTTACATACCACCACCGGATAAGACATATTCTCCCAGGTGTTTTTTCCTCGAGAGAAAAAAATATACCCGGCATGATTTGCACCTTAATCATTTCATTCTCCTTTTTTGGGGTAAGTATTCAGCTCCTGCGCCGCTGTTGTAATTGACCCCTGTACATGAACGCCATTGACAGAAGGATACATTTCATCAAGTACCTTCCGTACCTCAGTAACCACCTTTGCGAGAAACTTGAGCCGCCGACCCATATCAACCTCAGGCTTGTAGAGTTTGATGTCTACATGCAGATTCCTACAAACTAAGAACCCGAGTGAGTAAGCCGTTAGAATACCGCAATCAGTGTGTTCAGAGTCGAGAAAACCCTCTTCACGAAACACCTTCTCAGCTGCTATGGTCAGTTGATAGTGATCCAAAGCAGGCGTGCTTGTAGATACACCAATAAACTTTACCAAAGGCTTCATTTCCACTTTCTTGCTCATACTTTATTCCTTTCAACACCGCACCAAATGCTCTATTGAGCTTAGTTCAACTAAGGACGGTTAACAAATCTTTTAAAATCATACGCAAATATTACTAAAAAGTCAAGTTAATAAAAAATGTTTTTTTGCTATAATCAACCCCTATGACAAATGATAATGATGATGCAAAAAAGACGGATGTAAATCCTGATGAGGAGGTCTCTGAGGTGGTTTATGACGCCTCTATTGATAGTGATAATATGTCTGATCCCAAAGAGAAGATAGCTAAACTAAAGGAAAAGATAAAAAAACTTCAGGAGGAAAAAGATGAATACATGAACGGCTGGCAGAGAGAGCGAGCTGATTTTGTGAATTACAAAAAGCGCTCTGATGAAGAAAAGAAGGAGTATGTAAAATTTGCTAATGAAAATTTACTGGAAGAAATGCTGACAGTTCTTGAGAGCTTTGATATGGCTTTTATGAACAAAGAGCAGTGGAATTCTGTGCCGGAAAACTGGCGGGTGGGTGTGGAATATATTCATTCCCAATTTGTAAAAATTCTAGATGAGCACGGCCTAAAAGAATTTATACCAAAAGTGGGGGATAAGTTTGATGTTAATTTACATATCGCTGAGGAGGTGACGCCAGTGGAAAAAGAATCTGAAGACGGCCTAATAAAAGTAATTAATAAGAAAGGCTATATCATGAATGGCAAAATAATCATTGCCCCCAAGGTAGTGGTTGGCGAATTTAAAAGCGTTTAAATTCGTGCAGAAATTAGCAAATTTCGGCCGAAGTTTAAAAAATAAAATTATATTTTGACAAATTGAAATTTGTGCTATAATAGGCGTATGTTAGCCATTCAAACAAGACCTAAATACATAGAAAAGGCTGTCAAATTACCAAATGGGGAATGGGCACTGGTGGTTTTTGAATTGGTGGAGAGAAATGGTCAAATAGTAGCCCGCGCCGTCTCTGGAAAAATTCTCTCGGATATTACCCCAGAAAAAGAAGCGGTTTTATGTTTACCCGCTGTCAAAAGCCCGGTTGAATTCATCCCAGTTGTTTCTATATTTTCAGATTTAGTTTCAAACTTTACTCGTGATTTTGCTTTTGTTATTAGTCAGCCAACTCGCGCTCCTAGTTTTTAATCAACCGCCCCGGTTCGCAGACTCACCACCCCGCCTTGACTAAGGCGGGGAAAGGGAACTCCTAATTTAATCACTGTGGTTAAATGGTAGATCCCCTTTCTCCTCCTTGATTAAGGAGGAGTACCGAGTCGGCGAGGGGAGGTGGTGGAGTTTTTTACTATTTTATTTAATTAATTTAAAAAATAATATGTCAAAAATAATTGGTATAGACTTGGGAACCACTTTCTCAGCTGCGGCTGTTATGGAAGGTGACAAACCAAAAATCATAGAAAACGTGGAGGGTTCTAGAACCACTCCATCCATTGTGTCCACCAGCAAAACCGGTGAGCGCTTGGTGGGTCAGCTGGCCAGAAGGCAAGCAGTAACAAACCCCAAAAATACCGTCTTTCAAGTAAAGCGTTTTATGGGTCACAGCTATGATGACGCTGGCGTGCAAAAAGATAAAGCCGGAGTGTCATTTGATATTGAGAAAGCCGCCACTGGTGGTGTCTCTATCAAGATGGATAACCACAGCTACAAACCAGAGGAAATTTCAGCCATGATTATTCAGAAATTGAAAAATGATGTGGAAGCAAAGTTAGGTGAGAAAATAACTGACGCGGTGATCACCGTGCCGGCTTATTTCAATGACTCACAGCGCCAGGCCACCAAAGATGCCGGAACTATTGCTGGGCTAAATGTGCTCAGAATCATAAACGAGCCTACCGCCGCCGCCTTGGCTTACGGTTTTAACAAGAAGAAGGATGAAAAGATAGCGGTGTATGATTTTGGAGGTGGTACCTTTGATATTTCTATCTTGGAAGTGGGTGCCGATATCGTGGAAGTAAAATCCACGGATGGTGACTCACACCTTGGAGGCCGTGATATTGACCGTAAAATTATTGATTGGGTGGCGGCGGAATTTAAAAAAGAAAGCGGTATTGATGTCTCTAAAGATCCTTTGGCCTTACAGCGTTTAGATGAAGCCTCTGAGAAAGCTAAAATAGAACTTTCTACCGCCATGGAAACAGAAATAAATATTCCGTTTATTACTTCTGATGCTAATGGCCCTAGACATTTACTGATAAAACTTTCTCGTGCTACTTTGGAAAACTTGTGTAAAGAATTTATTGACCGTTCTATAGAAATCACCAAGAGAGCTATTGCCGCTTCACCATTTAAAGTAACTGAGATAGATGAAGTGGTGATGGTGGGAGGCCAGACCAGAATGCCGGCTATTATAAAAGCGGTGAAAGAAATATTCGGCAAGGAGCCAAACTTGTCTGTGAATCCGGATGAAGTAGTGGCGCTAGGTGCTGCTGTTCAAGGCGGAATTCTCCGGGGTGATGTAAAAGATATTCTTTTGCTTGATGTTATTCCACTTTCTCTGGGTATTGAAACCATGGGTGGCGTGTCTACAAAATTGGTAGAAAAAAATACTACTATTCCTACTACGAAGAGTCAGACATTTTCTACCGCCGCTGATAGTCAGACATCCGTAGAAATTCATATTGTGCAAGGAGAGAGAACCCTGGCTCATGATAACAAAAGCTTGGGTAGATTTATCCTGGATGGTATTCCACCAGCGCCACGCGGTATGCCACAAATTGAAGTATCATTTGATGTGGATGCTAACGGTATTTTGTCTGTCAAAGCAAAAGATAAAAGCACCGGTAAGGAGCAGAGCATCAGAATTGAAGCTCGTTCTGGCTTAACCAAAGAAGAAATTGCTAAAATGACCGCTGATGCTACTGCCCATGAAGCAGAAGATAAAAAGAAAAAAGAAGAAATTGAAATTAAAAACATGGCGGAGCAAATGATTTATACAGCCGAGAAAGCCATCAAGGATAACGGGGCAAAAGTAACACCAGAAATAGTAAAAGGTGTGGAAGATAAAATTGCAGATCTTAAAAAAGCAAAAGAGGGGACTGACATTGAAGCCATGAAAAAAGCGTCAGAAGCTTTGTCCGGTGAGATGCAGAAGATAGGTGAAGCTATGATGAAGGCCCAGCAAGCTGAAGCCCCAAAAACTGAGCAAGCCGCGCCAGGCGCCGAGGGCGCTGAGAAAAAAGATGATAATATAAAAGACGCTGAATATAAGGAGACCAAATAATGCCAAAAGATTATTACCAAACATTAGGAATAAGTAAGGGCGCGTCAAAAGATGAAGTGAAAAGCGCCTTTAGAAAACTGGCTCATCAATACCACCCGGATAAAGGTGGTGGTAATGAAGCCAAATTTAAAGAAGTAAGTGAAGCTTATAGTGTGCTTGGTGATGATGCTAAGAGGCAGAGATATGACACTTATGGTTCGGCTGATTCTACCCCGGGAGGTAATTATGGCGGGTTTAGTGGTGGCCAAGGTTTTGGTGGATTTGATTTCTCTCAATTTAACCAGGGTGGGAATGGAGGAAATTTTGAGTTTGACCTGAATGATTTATTTGGTGAATTTTTCGGTGGTGGCCGCAGACAGCGGGTAAGAAAGGGAAAGGATATTGCCGTGGATTTAGAAATTTCTTTTGCGGAATCTGTGTTTGGGGTGGAAAAAGAATTTAGCTTGACCAGAAATCACGCCTCAAAGCCAGAAAAAATAAAGGTAAAAATTCCCGCTGATATAAACCATGGGGAGACAGTGCGCCTAACTGGTGCTGGTGAGCCCATGAGTGGGGGTGTGGCGGGGGACTTGTATATAAATATTTCTGTTAAAAGAGATCCGCTTTATAAAAAAGAAGGTAAAAATATTGTGACGGAAATAAATATCAAGCTCACGGATGCCATATTGGGTATAAAATATCCACTAAGAACCCTGGACGGAGATATTGAACTCCGAATTCCTGAAGGAATTAATTCTGGAGAAATATTACGTGTTCGGGAAAAAGGCGTGCCTATTGGTGACCGCCGCCGCGGTGACCTCCTGGTAGTAATAAAAGTAAAAATGCCATCTAGACTTTCCCGAGATGCTCGAAACGCAATAGAAGACTTGAGAAAAGAGGGCATCTAGCCCCTTTTGAAAAACCATCAATCTCCGCTTTGGTTAAGGCGGAGTGGCTATTCTGATAGACGAGGCGGTTGTATTCTGATATTATAGTGAAATGTCAAACCAAAAAAAGATTTTGTTGAGCGGGGTCAAGCCTACCGGGCGGGTGCATATTGGTAATTATTTTGGCGCCATGAAGCAGTTTGTGGAAATGCAAAATGATTATGAGTGCTATATTTTTATTGCTGATTATCATGCCATGACCACGGTTCAGGATAAAGCTCAATTAGCACAAGGCATCATAGATGTAGCTTTGGATTATTTAGCCATTGGTTTGGATCCTAAAAAAGTAGTTTTATTTAAACAAAGTGATGTGCCCCAGGTGCACGAATTAAATTGGATTTTTAATTGCATTACCACCATGCCATATTTAATGCGCGCACATGCTTATAAAGATGCTGAGGCTAAGAACAAAGAAATTAATGTTGGTATTTTTGATTATCCACTTTTGATGGCAGCGGATATTTTATTGCAGGATGCTGATGTAGTGCCAGTGGGTCAGGATCAGAAACAGCATGTGGAGTATGCCCGGGATACGGCACAGAAATTTGATAATACTTTTGGAACAGGAATTTTTAAATTACCGGAACCGCTTATTCTTAAAGAAGTAGAAACTGTGCCCGGAACTGATGGGAAAAAGATGAGTAAAAGCCGAGGCAATGTGATTCCGCTTTTTGCTACCAGTGAAGAAATTAAGAAAGCTGTGATGAGTATTCCTACAGATTCCAAGGGAGTGGATGAGGCCAAAGATCCGGAGACTAACCATATCTTTAATATCCATAAACTCTTCCTAAATAAGGCGGAAAAGGAAGCTTTGGCTGCCCGATATACAAATGGGGGGATGGGCTATAAAGAGGCCAAAGAGGGCCTAATTCAGGTCTTGGAAGCCTTTATAAAGCCTATGAGAGAGCGCCGGGAGATGCTAGCCAATGATTTAGACACTGTTTTTGATATCCTGAAAACTGGGGGCCAAAGAGCGTCACATCGAGCAGAAAAGAAGATGGCGGAAATTCGGAAGGCGGTGGGGGTGGAAATATATTAGAATATTGAATTTGGAATATAGAATATAAAAAACGGGCCGGTGGATTTCTCCACCGGCCCTTTTGTGTTCACCTCCTCATTTCTTCGCATCTAAGGTCGCAGCTACCTCCCAAGGAAAGTGTTTGGTCCAGATTTCGTCAATCAAACCAAACGATTTTGCCTCATCTGCGCTCATCTCTCTTTCCTTGGCACACTCGTCACGAATAGTGGCCCCATCCTTACCTGTTCTCTCTGACAGAATCCGATACAGGTGTTCCTGGTTGCGCTCCATACCGTCAATGAACTTTGTAAGTCTGTCCTTATCACGCAAGGTGTCCAGACTCACATCATCAGAGCCAATATGATGAATCATAATCCTGGTGTGCAGGGTGGCCATGCGGTGTTCACAAACCTGTAAAATTACTGCGGCCATTGACTTGGCATAATTTGAAACTAACGCAGTCTTTTTTCCAGAATACAGATTGAGAATGTCATATATATCTAAACCAGCACGAACGCTCCCACCACTGCTGCAGATTACTAGATACACGTCAGGTGAACCTCGACAGATCAGTTCACCAATACTATCTCTGACATACGCCACCATATCACCAACAATTTCTCCACTGATAAAGATAACATTCTTTTCCAGCATCTTTTCCTGAAAAAACTTACGATTGATTCCCATGTCCCACTCCTTATTTTAGCTTGTTTATAGATCTGACCTGTGTAAACAATAGTCTAAAAAATAGGTTTTGTCAATATAGTAAAAAATAGTGAATGTTGTAAAATAGCACCATAAGCAAGGAAGCCGTATGACGCGGTGGAGCTTGGGGAAGAAAGCGAAAGTTAGTAGAACCCCATAAATGAGTTAAAAGTGAGGTGGTACCGCGAACTCGTTCGCCCTCGCAAGAAATCAAAATTTGATTTTTTGCGAGGGCGATTTGATTTCTGCCCAAAACAGAAATCATGTCGAAAGATTTTGATAACCGTAGGTGAGCAAAATTTTTGACTATTTCTTTTAACAAAATGAAAATAGGAATATATAAACATTCAAAAACAGGAAATTTATACAAGGTGCATTTTGTGGCCAAGCATTCAGAGACATTAGATGACCTGGTGGTCTACGAAGCACTTTACAAAAATGACAAATCACAATATTGGGTCCGGCCATTAGCAATGTTTGAAGAAATAGTCACGGTTGATGGGAAACAAGTACCAAGGTTTGAGTTTATAAAAGAAGAATAATTTATCAGCTTAATTAACCCACCAAAATTTTTATAAAATAAAAACTTAGGCGGGTAAAAAAATAATATGCAAAGAACATATATAAAAGAATTAGGGACAAAGGTGGGGGAGGAAGTGTTGATCAAAGGCTGGGTGAATATTCGCCGTGACCAGGGAAAAATGATTTTTCTAGATTTCCGTGACATGACCGGTGTTATTCAGGGTGTTATTTTATCAAATCAAACAGAAGCCCTAGAGCAAGGCAAGAAATTACGCCAAGAATTTGTGGTGGAAGTAGCCGGAAAAGTGAACGAACGCCCAGAAAAGAATAAGAAGGAGGGGATTCTAAATGGTAATATTGAGCTTGAGATATTAAAAATAAATATTTTGGCTGAAGCCGCACCATTACCTTTTGATATGTCTGTTGATGGTTTTAATCTTGATCTAATTACGGAGCTTGATAACCGCGCCCTCACCCTTCGTCATCCTAAAATCCAAGCTGTTTTCAGGATCCTAGAAACCGTTATTGATAGCTTCCGGGAAATAATGAAGTCTGAAAACTTCTTTGAATTTCAAGCACCCTGTATTGTGCCAGCCACGGCTGAAGGTGGTGCCGAGGTTTTTAAGATTGGCTATTTTGGAAAAAGTGCTTACTTGACCCAATCACCACAGCTTTACAAACAAATTGTAATGAGTGCCTTTGAAAGATGTTTCTCCGTAAATAAAATATTTCGCGCTGAACCCAGTGCCACCACTCGTCATTTAACTGAAATCATTTCTCTAGATGCGGAAATGGCATTTATTGATTCCTGGACCGATGTAAAAGATATGGAAGAGAAGACAATTAGATACATTTTAGAACAAGTAAAAGCAAAAAATTCTGAACAATTAAAAGTTCTTGGTACGGAATTACCAATAATGATTGAGAAGACACCCACCATGTCATTACGTGAAGCGCAACAGAAAATTTTTCAAGTTTACGGTCGTGATAATAGACAGGATAAGGACCTGTCATCACAAGATGAGGTAGAAATTTGTGAAATAGTAAAAAAGGAAACTGGATCTGACTTTGTGTTCGTTTACGGTTACCCCACCAAGAAGAAACCATTTTATGTTTATCCTAATCCAGAAGAACCAGAATTTAACGAAGGTTTGGACCTGGTTTGTCGTGGCCGTGAACTTTCCAGTGGTGGACGACGTATTAATAATTTTGAACAATTAGAGAAGCACGTGAAGGAATGGGAACTTGATCCAAAAACAATTTCTATGTTCCTTCAAGCTTTCAAATATGGTGTACCACCGGAAGGCGGTTTTGCTTTAGGAGCAGAAAGAATTGTCTTACAATTTCTAAATTTACCCAATATTCGTCAGGCTGTTATCTTTCCCCGAGATATGAACAGAATTGATGAACGCCTAGAAGGGACCGAAAGTGAATATTAAAATATAAATGCTATAATAACGTGATGTCAGAAGATGCATTTAAAATTAAAACGGAGGTGTTTGAGGGTCCGTTGGACTTGCTGTTAAACCTGATTGAAAAAAGGAAACTTTTTATTAGTGATATTTCCTTGGCCAAGGTGGCTGATGATTATATTGCCTATTTACAAAATCAGGAGCAGTTTCCCATTGCTCAAAGTGCTGATTTTCTGGTTATTGCCTCTACTTTGCTTTTAATCAAGTCAAAATCTTTATTACCTAATCTGAATTTGTCTGAGGAGGAACAGCATGATGTAAATGACCTGGAAAGAAGGTTAAAAATATATCAGCGCATAAAAGAATTAAGTGTTCATATTAAAAGTAAATTTGGTAAGGAGATTATTTTCCCCGCTGAGCAAAGAAAAATGATGCCAGTATTTTCCCCAGATCAGACCATGACAAAGGAGAATTTCCTGACTGCTATTTTGTCAGTTATTAAAGCCTTACCAAAAGCTGCGGAAAATATTCCTAAAGCGGTAGTGAAAAAAGTAATCAGTTTAGAGGAAATGATTGGTGATTTGACAAAAAGGATTCAGAGTAGCATCAAACTAAGCTTCCGTGAGTTTGCAAAAGTTGGAAAAGAAGAGCGAGTTAATGTTATAATAAGCTTTCTCGCAATGCTCGAACTGGTAAAACAGGGGATAGTTAATGTTCGTCAAAATAGTGAGTTTGATGACATTGAAATGGAGACCCAAACCACCGGTTTACCACATTATAATTAAAAACATGGAAGAATTATCAATAGACAATCAAATAGAAGCCATTCTTTTCTGGAAAGGGGAACCACAGTCAATCAAGAAATTGGCGGCTAGTTTAGGTAAAAAAGAAGAAGAAATTTTAGCCGGCCTAGAAATTTTAAAAGATAAAATTAAAGATCGGGGAGTGCAATTAATTTATAAGCCTGCCCGAATAAATGATTCCGATCATTTGGGCGGGGATGATGAGGTGATGCTTGGCACGGCAGCTAAACTTTCTCATATAATTGAACGCCTAACCAAAGAAGAATTGGTGCGGGATTTAGGCCGCGCTGGGCTAGAGACTATTTCTATTATTGCTTACAAGGGGCCTATTTCAAGGGCGGAGATAGATTATATTCGTGGGGTGCAATCAAATTTTATTCTACGTAATTTACAGATCAGAGGATTAGTGGAAAGAATTGAAAATGAGAAAGACAGGAGGAGTTTTCTATACAGGCCGACTTTTGAGCTTTTGCAATTTTTAGGAGTATCAAAAATAGAGGATTTACCTGAATATGAAAAAGTAAAAACTGAATTTGAGGAGAATTTAACAGCTAGTGCCTCCGTAACACCACCTGAAGAATTAATAAATGACGCCACAGAATAGCACAAAACAAAAAATATTTGCCTTACTAACTGTGCTTATTTTATTTGCCATTGTTGGGTCAATATTATATTCAATTAGCCTGGATAATAAAAGAAAAACAGAAATATTACAGGAAAAAGTTGGCCAAATTTTAAGAGAAAAAATAATAACAGATAATTTTAATAATCTACATTTTAGCACCTCCACATTATCAGAGGTGACCAGCAGATCATATTTAACCATAGCGGTTACTGACGACGGCCGGACTAAAATATTAGCCAGTAAATATCCGGATCTCACCTTGCCTATTGCTAGTATGACCAAACTCATGCTTGCAGTAATTACTTTGGAAAATATGAGCCCAGAGACACCTATAAAAGCCACGCTAGACTATATTGGTCAGGAAGAAAGTGTTTTTGTATTAGAAACAGACAAGATTTATACCGTAAAGGAGTTATTGGCAAATGCCCTTATTTCCTCTGACAATGATTCTGCCCGGTTACTTTCTGGTGCCCTAGGGACAGATAATTTTGTGACTGAAATGAACAATAAGGCAGTAGAGCTGGGGATGACTCAGACGAAGTATTTTAATGTCACCGGTCTAGATCCTAAAACACCAAGTTCAGAAATTAACATTTCCACTGTTTCTGATTTTGCAAAGTTATTAATTTATATTAAGGATAAGCATCCAGAAATATTCAAACTAACTGCCAAACCAGAATATAACTTCTGTGATATTAATAATTACTGCAAGTTAGTGTTAAGCACTAATAAATTACTCACTGACCCAAATTTTAAATACAAAATAATTGGTGGAAAAACTGGTAGTACTGATATTGCTTTGAAAAATTTATCCTTAGTAATAGAGATAATTGATGGTATTGATGTTATAAATGTGGTGATGGGCTCTGCGGATAATTTTGCTGACACTTTATCAATTATTAATAATATAGAAAATTAAATTTATGGATATTGTAAAAATATTTATTCCTACTACCGTGGCCTTTATCATCGGAATACTCATCACCCCAATTCTTAGTAATTTTCTATATAAAAATAAGATGTGGAAGAAAAAAAGTGTCGCCGTGGCCACAGATGGGGGAATAGCCACCATTACTCAAAGTTTACATAATGATGAAGAGAAAAAGACACCAAGAATGGGCGGTGTGGTAATTTGGGCCAGTGCTCTTATTACAATTACTTTATTTTGGTTGGCCTCTATATTTGATGGAGAGATTTTTGAGAAATTAAATTTCTTTAGCCGTAATCAAACCTGGTTACCTATTTTTACTTTAATCATTGGTGCCTTAGTAGGCCTAGTGGATGATTATATGAGCGTGACGGAAAATTATGATCAAAAGGCTGGTGGGCTTTCTTCTAAAAAAAGATTATTGGCTGTTTTCATTATTTCTCTGATTGGGGCCTGGTGGTTTTATACAAAATTAGAGATGACGGATATAATTATTCCTTTTATTGGCATTTGGGATGCTGGTTTCTTATTTATTTTATTTTTTATTCTTGTGATGCTTGGTACTTATTCCGGCGGTGTGATAGATGGGCTGGACGGACTATCCGGTGGGGTTTTCGGTATAATTTTTAGTGCTTACGGTATTATTGCCGCCGCTCAAAGCCAGTTTGATTTGGCCGCTTTTTGCTTTGTGCTCGTAGGAGGTATTTTAGCCTTTCTCTGGTTCAATATTCCACCCGCTCGTTTTTATATGTCAGAAACTGGTACTATGGCGCTTACTATCACTCTGGTAGTAGTAGCTTTCCTCACTAAACAAGTTCTTATTTTACCTATTATTGCTTTCCCACTTGTAGCTTCATCCGGCTCTAGTATCATTCAGCTCCTGTCAAAGAAATTCAGAAATGGCAAGAAAGTATTTATTGTGGCCCCACTTCATCACCACTTCCAAGCCCTCGGCTGGCCCGCCACCAAAGTAGTCATGCGTTACTGGGTTGCCGGCATCATCTTTGCCAGCATCGGAATCATCATCGCCCTCATTGGATCAAAATAAATGTCAAAAAAGGTAGATAAAATATTTTTGATTTCATTTTTTGCTCTGCTGATAACGGGGTTTGTGATTTTTGTCTCGGCTGCGCTCGGCATATACGCTAGGGATCATGCTAAATTTACTTCTATTATGTTTAACCAAACTTTTTTTGGTTTGTTCCTGGGGCTCATTGCTTGCTATATTACCTCTAAAATTAATTATAAATACTGGCGTCGCTATTCCTTATATATTTTTTTATTTTCTATAGCTGTTGCCTTATTAGTTTTTGTTCCTGGAGTTGGAGTGAGCCATGGTGGGGCCACTCGCTGGATCTATATTGGCAGTTTATCTTTTCAGCCACTAGAGCTTCTTAAAATTGGCTTTATTATTTACTTTGCGGCCTGGATTTCCGGAATGAAAGAAAGGATTAGCACAATTAAATATGGCTTATTACCCTTTATGATATTGGTGGGTATTGTGGGGGGTATTTTACTAAAACAGCCAGACACGGATTCTTTTGTCATTATCTCAATTGTTGGTCTAGCCATGTATTTGGTTGGGGGAGGGAAATGGCGCCATATTTTTCTTATTATGGTGGTGGGGCTTGTCAGCGTGTCCGCCTTATTTTTTGCTAGGCCATATTTACTCGCCCGCTTTACTACCTTTATGAATCCAGCTGATAATCCACTGACTTCTGGTTACCAAATCCAGCAATCACTAATTGCCGTGGGGTCCGGAGAAATATTTGGCAGGGGATTGGGTCAAAGTGTGCAAAAGTTTAAATTTTTACCTGAATCAATAGGTGACGCCATTTTCCCCATTGCTGCTGAGGAACTGGGCTTTATTGGCTCTGTTATAATTATACTTTTATTTGTTTTTTTTACCGCTAGGGGATTAAAAGTAGGCAGTCAGGCGCCGGATATTTTTAGTGGACTTTTAGTGGTTGGAATTGTTATACTTATCAGTATCCAGTCTTTTTTGAACATTGCTTCAATGATTGGTGTTTTGCCTTTATCTGGATCACCCCTCATTTTCTTTAGCCAGGGTGGTACTGCCTTATTCTTTACCTTGGCAGAAATAGGAATGATTATGAATGTTTCAAAATATAGAAGATTAAATTAATTAAAATATATGAAAATATTATTTTCTGGAGGAGGTTCAGGTGGTCACTTTTATCCACTTATTGCTGTAGCTGAATCACTAAATAAAATTGCTAAAGAGGAAAACCTAGTCTCGGCCGAGCTTTATTTTATGTCAGACAGCCCTTATGACGCTGAATCATTGGTTGAAAATAATATTAATTTTATTCAAATACCGGCAGGTAAAATAAGGCGATATTTCTCCATTCTTAATTTCTTTGATTTTTTTAGAACTGGTTGGGGAGTACTGGTTGCCCTAAAAAAGGTTTTTAAAATATATCCGGATGTTATTTTTAGTAAAGGTGCCTATGCCAGCTTCCCAGTTCTTATGGCCGCTAGATTACTCCGTATTCCAGTAATTATTCACGAGTCTGACAGCGTCCCCGGTAAAACAAACCTTTGGGCAAGTAAATTTGCCACAAAAATTGCCGTTTCTTATCCAGACACCGCTAAATTTTTTCCAACAGGAAAAGTGGCTTATACCGGTAACCCCTTAAGGAAATCTGTGCTCATGATTGATAAAGCGGGTGGTCATGAATATTTTAGCCTTGAAAAAAGTATTCCTACCATTTTAATTATTGGTGGTTCCCTAGGAGCAAAACTTATAAATGAGAGAATTTTAGACTCCTTACCAAAACTTATTGAAAAATACCAGATACTCCACCAGACAGGAAAGA
This sequence comes from uncultured Candidatus Saccharibacteria bacterium, assembly GCA_964605355.1. GTDB lineage: Bacteria > Patescibacteriota > Minisyncoccia > Phycocordibacterales > GWA1-40-21 > CAIJXO01. The sequence goes on along the minus strand of CAZSCE010000002.1, from coordinate 27,596 downwards.
ATAACGTAACAGAGGTTATTGGTACATCTGATATTATCTTAGCAAATAATCCTAATAAAAACCGCTACCGAATTTTTGATTATTTAGATAATCTTAACTTAACCATGGCTGCTGGAGCTGCTGATCTGATTATAAGCCGAGCTGGTTCTACCATATTTGAAATTGCCTGTTGGGGAATACCCAGTATTGTGATACCAATTACTGAGACAAATGGTAATCACCAGAGGATAAATGCTTATGATTACGCCAGAAGTGGTGCGGCCTCAGTTATAGAGGAATCAAATTTGACTACCAATGTTTTGATAGGAGAAATTGACAGAATACTTCAGGATAAAAACTTACAGACTAGAATGTCCACCGCCGCCAAGAATTTCACTAAACCAGACGCCGCAGATAAAATTGCCAGGGAGATTATTACCATTGCTTTAAGTCATGAAGAATAAATATTATGTTTTTTAATTTATTTAAAAAGAAAAATAAAGTTGTCACCCGTTTTGCCCCCAGCCCCACTGGGTTTATGCATGTTGGCAGTGTTAGAACTGCTTTATTTGGCTGGATTTATGCTAAAAAAAATAATGGGACATTTATACTTAGAATTGAAGACACAGATAAGGAAAGGGAGGTGGAGGGTTCAATTGAACACATAATTAAATCATTAAAATGGATTGGGATGGATTGGGATGAAGGTCCAGATATTGGCGGTCCAAATGCTCCATATATCCAATCACAAAGATTAGATACTTATAAAAAATATGCTCAGGAATTATATGAAAAAGGATTAGCTTATACGGATCCGTATACCGAAGAGCAAGTGGCTGAAATGAGAAAGAAATCAGAAGAACAAAAAAAGGCTTTCTTATACAGAGATTATCGTCCAGAAAATCCACCAAAATGGGATGGAGCACAACCTCTTAGATTAAAAATTGTAGCACCAAAAAGAATGACTTGGACTGATCTTGCTCGTGGTGAACTTTCAGCCGGCCCTGAAGCTTTGGATGATTTTATTTTAATGAAAAGTGATGGCTTTCCAACATATAATTTCGCCCACATTATTGATGACTTATATATGGGTGTAACTCATATTTTTAGAGCAGATGAGTTTATTTCTTCAACTCCAAAATTTCTTGCCTTATATGAAGCCTTGGGAATTAAAAGGCCAGAATTTGTGACTTTGCCACCGATCCTTGGAGCAGAAGGGAAAAAGAAGTTAGGTAAGCGTGATGGGGCAAAAGATGTATTAGGCTATAAAGATGATGGTGTTTTACCGCAAGCATTATTAAACTTTCTAGTGCTAATTGGTTGGAATCCAGGTGGTGAAAAAGAAGTAATGAGTTTACAGGAAATTATTGATGCTTTTGAAATTAAAAAAATTCAAACTGCTGGTGGACAATTTAACGAGGAGAAATTAATTTGGTTAAATAAGGAACATTTAAAAAGACTACCTATTGAGGAACTACAGAAAAAGTTTACAGAAATACTCTCAAAAAAATATTCTTTTGATCAGAATTTGTTAAATAAAATTACTCATATTGTTTTAGAGAGAATTAATACGTATGGTGAACTGGAGAAATATGTGACAGAAGGGGAGTTTGATTACTTTTTCCTGGCACCAGAACCTAAAAAGGAGATGCTTATTTGGAAAAAAGATACAGATTTTGCCATCCCTAAAAATAATTTAAAAATAATTTCTGAGATGATTGAGAAAATTTCTGAAGCTGATTTTACCGAAGAAAAATTAAAAACCTTACTCATGCCAAAGGCGGAGGAACTGGGAAAGGGGAGTGTCCTCTGGCCTATGCGCGTGGCCCTGTCCGGTAAGGACAAGTCCCCTGACCCTTTTTGCCTACTTTCTATCCTAGGTAAGAATGAATCCCTAACTAGAATACAAAAAGCCATAAATAATCTTTAAAGAAATTAATTATGCTAAAGAAATCCCTTTACATTAGCATTATAATTATACTTACTCTTCTTTTTAACATTTCCTCTCGGGCCGAGACGGTTGACCAAATTCAGGCCAAAATTGACGCAGCTAACAGAAGCCGGGCTCAATTAGAAGCTGAGATTTCCAAGTATCAAGAGCAATTAAAAGATGTGGGTGCTCAGGCCACTACTTTGCAGAATACTATTAAATCACTAGATATATCCGCCAATAAGATTACAACCGAAGTAAAACTAGTAGAAAGTAATATTGGTACAACAGAATATACTATTAAGGACACTGGTGAAAAAATTATTGACAAACAAACCCAAATCAGTCGTGGGAATATGGCTATACGGCAGTCCCTAAGGCAGATTTACGAAGCAGATGACTCTAGTGTCTGGGAAGTCCTGCTATCAAATAGTGATTTATCATCATTCTGGGATGATCTAGAAAACACTATTCGTGTTCAGGCCAGAGTTAGTGATCTAGTGGCTTCCGTAAAAGATATTAAGGCTAGCCTTGAACAAGCTAAATCTCAATTAGAGAAAAAGAAAAAAGAATTAGAGAATTATAATAATGAACTAAACGGCAAGAAGCAGGTTCTTCAATCTACCAAAAAAGAAAAAAATACCATGCTCGTAGTAACAAAGAGTACCGAGGCGAATTATCAGAAAATTTTAAAAGATAAATTGGCTCTAAAACAGGCTCTGGACCAAGAGATTAATTCTTACGAGTCACAATTAAAGCTAATTATCGATCCAAAGAGTTTTCCACCAGCTGGTAAAGGTATACTGACTTGGCCTCTAGATAATATTTTTATTACCCAAAACTTTGGCAAAACTACGGACTCTGGCCGCCTATATGTCAGCGGTACTCATAATGGAGCTGACTTCCGGGCTAGTATCGGAACTAGGGTTATGTCAGCCGGCACTGGTGTGGTAGAAGCTATAGGTAACACTGATTTAGTCTGCCCCGGCGCCTCATACGGAAAATGGGTCTTTATTAGGTATGATAATGGCTTGGCTAGTATTTATGGTCACCTGTCTGTAGTGTCAGCTGTAGTGGGGAAAAGAGTAAAATCCGGTGATGTGGTGGGTTACTCCGGAAATACCGGTTACTCCACTGGTCCACACCTACATATGGGATTGTATGCGGGGCAAGGTGTAAAAGTATCAACGTTAAAAAGCATTGCTTGTAAAGGTACCTATACCATACCTCTGGCTGATACTAAAGCGTATCTGGACCCACTTGTTTACCTTTAATAATATATATTTTTGATATATAATATAAACATGAAAGATATCTATAAAAATAAAGAGCAGGGTTTAGTAAAAATGATTATTTTAATAGTTGTTGCTATTGCTGTCCTAAGTTATTTTGGGGTAGATATTAAAGCCTTCTTTACCTCAGAACAGTTTCAGAAAAATATGGGTTATATTTGGACATTCATCAAGGATGGCTGGAATAACTATCTGGCGGCACCGGCCGGAGCAGTCTGGGGGATATGGGTTAACTATGTCTGGACACCATTAGTTGGAATTATAAAAAAATAATTATATTTATTATTTATGCCAGAATTTCTAGATTGTTTTACTTTTATTGATTATGTATTTATTTTAATCCTTATTGGTCTATTCTTGTGGCCTTTTTTCTTTTAGCCCTAGGGGAGTACTTTCTACTTAGAACAGCCCTTTCCCTTATAGGATATGCGGGCGAAGATATATTGTGCGACATACATAACAAAGGAAGGGCTCTATTCCCCATAACAAAAAAGCTTCACTTTTTACGGTGAAGCTTTTTTGTTATTTACTTATTTATTTCCCCAACATTTCTTTGAAGCATTCCACGGTTTGGTTCCCTCCTTGTCATAAAGGTATTTGGCATAGGCCAAGTTACCATTAACAGTTTCAAGATCAAACCCTAGGTCTTCGGCCTTCTCACCATGGTAGTATTCATTGACCTGCATCAGCCCCACATCAGACTTGTTTACTTCACCTCGAAGAGCCTGACCATTGGCACCTACCTGCCTGAAGGTTGATTCACACTTAGCAATTTCTGCTAAGATGGGAGTCTCAATAAAATACTCTCTGACATAAGCCTCAAGAGTTATTGGTTGTACAACACCTCCCGCGCTATGATTATTTATACTTCCGGAAATATCCTGGGCTACTGCTACATTAGCAGAACCATACAGGGATGAGACCAAGAAGAAAATTGCTGATGTTAATTCAATCATATATTTTTTTTTAGCTTTACTAGTGTTAAACGCTTATAAAGCAAAAATCAAGCTTACGCCTGATTTCTTATATACTAGCATCTTTTGATTTTCTTGTCAAGCGTTTAACACACAAAAACACCCCAGTCAAACCATAAAAAATGGCCTAAAATAAGGGTTTTTTCCTTGACAAGAGGGGTGAAAAATAGCCAAAAAAATAGGGGCGGCATCAGAAACTGGCTGGCATTTCAAACTTTTCAAACTCAGGGAGTAATTTACGAGAAAAAAGTAATCTGGATAGCGCTTCGGCAGCTATTTTTGCCCCATTTAAGGCATTGTGCGGGTGTGGTTCAGCCGGAATTCCTACATATTGCATAATTTTATCTGAATTTAAATCCGACCGCCCATTTATAACTGGAGGTTTAATCCCCTTCTTTATCATATGGGTGTAACAAACAGAATGCAGATCAATAGTTCTATAAGCAAATGGCGAATCAATATGGTAACGGTTTGTAGCCCGCAGAATAAAATCACGATCAAATGAGGGGTTTTGTCCGGCAAAAGTATGATCTTTGACCGTCTTTGTCCATTCAATAAAGTGTTTTATCAGATCCTCATCAGTCTGCTTGTTTATATCAAGAGTCTCCTCCTTGGTAAAACCATTTACCACCAAAGCCTCGTCCATAATATGTGCGCCATCAAAAGACCGGCACTCTTCATAAAATTGATTGCTGGGATTATCAAAATCAATAGCCCCCAGTGATAATATGGAGTGTTTTATTTCATCCGTCCCAGTGGCTTCTATATCAACAATGATCATCTGAATATTATATCATAATAAATACTTGCAAAATAATATAAATAAAGTAATGTAGATAATGAAGATCTGGTAAGTAGTTCTTTGACTCCACCTTTGGATGGGTGTGGCGGACCCTCCTGCGCACTATCAAAGGTGAACATCGTGATTACTGGTTATGGCGAAACATGGTCGCCCTAACCCAAAACGCATCACGAGGCCTCCGAATGAAAGCCCAGTCTTGCCGCGACCCCAGTTCTCATGGGTAATCGCGGCTCTTTTTTTACTCCAAACCCTTACAGTTTGCCGCTGGGGTAAAGCCAGCTTTTTGGGCTTCAGCATAAGAGTTAAACCAAATTTTATTTTTTTCCGCTATTTGTGAGGCTCCAGGGCATGATGGAAAATGATACTTAGTGCCACTTTTTGAAGCTACCAGCATCCCTTTGGCATTTTCTCCAGCAATCAGGGCCGCAGCAGAAAGTGGAACATTATTAATAACTGAAGTGGTGGTAGCAATAAAAGTGGCGGGTTTTATTTGCACTTCTCCCCTACTCTGCTCCCTGGCAGAAAGCTTGCCCAGCCCAAACCCAGCCAAGCCTATTAGAATAATGGCCAGAGCGATAAAAACGTCTTCCCTGACGTTAAAACGTTCTTTCGCCCTGGAAAGCTGTGGCCGGACATGATTATCCCAAAGGGGCTTGATTTTTTTGGGAATATCCTTTATACTCATCAGGCAATTATAACATATATAGAAGCATTATTAGTTAATAAATAAACCAATATGGCACATAAAAAAGCCGCGGGTACAACAAAAAACGGTAGAGATTCCAATCCAAGATTCCTTGGCATCAAGCTTGCTGACGGTGATACCGCACAGGTTGGTTCTATTATTGTCCGCCAAAAAGGCGTCAGTATTATAGCTGGCAGAAATACCAAGATGGGTAAAGATTATACCGTGTTTGCAGTTAAAGATGGTAAAGTAAAATTTGCTACCAAGAGAAAATTATCCTTTGATTCTAAAATGGAGAAAAAAGGTATCGTCTCAGTTATCTAAATAAAAAGCCTCGATAATCATATCGAGGCTTTTTATTTATTCTGGTTTGATGATAAGTTTAAAAGTGGCCTCCCTGTCACCCACTTTTACGGTGATGGCGTGCTCCCCAACTTCCTTAATTGGCTTTTCTAATAGTAAATGCTCAGCGTGAATATTTATACCTTTTTGTTTATGAATAGCCGCTAAAATTTCTTCTTTATGAATTCCGGCAAATAAATGTCCCTTTTCATTTACTTTCCCTTTGATTTCAATATTTAGACCCCTAACCTCATTTAGGGCTTTTTGAATTTCCGCTTCTGATTTAGCGTTTTCTAGCATATCACCCTTTTTCCTGGTCTCAATCATATTTACATTTCCGGCGGTAGCGGGTAAAGCCAAACCGTTTGGAATAAGCATGTTTAGGGCGTGACCATCAGCCACCTCTTTAACTTCATATTTTTTACCAATCTTCTTGACGTCTTTAAGTAAAATTATTTTCATAATATTTTATTACTAACTACTAATAATTTGACTATAACTCTATTTTGCCAATAACTCAAGCGCCTTGTCCATCTGTGGATCTTTTTCCGCCTTAGCATCAGCCTCAGTTATCTTTACTTCATAATCAGGAGTGAGTCCACCTTCAGAAATACTTTTGCCACCAGGTGTCAGCCATTTAGCAATAGTCACTTTTAATGATGTGTCCTTTGTCACAGAAACTAACTCCTGAACAGAACCCTTACCATAGGTCTTTGTTCCCACTAATTTAGCAATACTATTTTCCTGAAGAGCGCCGGCCAATATCTCAGAGGCTGAAGCAGAGCCGCCATCCACCAAAATAATCATCTGCAGTGCATCAGTAAAAATATCATACCCCTTACTACGGTAAACTTTTTCAGGAATATCATCACCAAATTCTTCGCGCACAATAGTTTTGCCTAGAGGTAAAAACCAACTGGCCATATCCACAGCGGCATCCAAATATCCACCAGGATTTCCTCGTAAATCAAGAATTAATTTATGTTTTTTTGAGGCAATAAATTCTTTTAAGGCGCTATTAAATTGAGTCCTGGACTGAGCATAGAAATTATATAAACTAATCACAAAAACATCCCCCTTCACCTCTGTCTTAATGGTGGGTATATTTATTACATCTCTAGTAATTTCAAAAGTAAGCGGTTTAGCTCCGCCATTTCTTAAAACAGTAATCTTGACCACGGTTCCCGCTGGGCCCCGAATAAGTTTTACCGCACTATCTGTAGAGAGATCCATGGCGGGCTTGCCATCAATAGTTATTATCTTGTCCCCAGTTTTGATTCCCGATTTTTCTGCCGGTGAGCCTTTTAGTGGAGAAACTACAGATAATACTCCGTCTTTTATTCCAATCTCCATCCCTACCCCCTCAAAATTACCTTTAATATTTGCCTCAAACTCCTTGGCGTCCACTGGTGGCATAAATATGGTATAAGGGTCACCCAAGCTATCAGTCATGCCCTGAATGGCCCCCCAAACTCTATCTTGCGCTGTAATAGTAGTACTAGCGTGCTTGGTGGCCACATATTTCTCATCAAGCAGCTTCCACACCTGCCAAAAAGGCTTCATATCAATAGATTCAGTAGTAGACGCCTCAATATTATTTGTAATATCAAGACTTTCTAATAGCGACAGTCCACTGTTTTTTTGACTATACCAAACACCCAGGATAAAAGAAAGAATCATGAATATAAGGAATATAAGCACTACCCGCCACCTATTTAAAAAATTAAACATCTGACTATTATAGTATAGAAAAAGAGAATATGCTATAATTTATAGAATATTAGCTAATCAAAAATTATGTTAAAAAAACAAAATTATAAAACAATAACTTGGGTGGATTCTGAAACACCAACCAAGGAAGACGCCAGGGAGTTAATGCAGGAATATTCTCTTAGTCCCGAGGTGGCTCAGGATATATTACTACCCACTTTTAAAGACAAAATTGTTTGCTATAAAGACTATATTTATTTAGTTTTACACTTCCCTGCTTTCAAGCACACCCATAACAAAAGCCACCGCCAGGAAATTGATTTTGTAATTGGCAAAAATTACATCATTACTAACCGTTATGAAAGTATTGATTCTATGGAGAAATATGCCAAGATTTTTGAAGTTAATTCTATTTTAGATAAGAATGATGGACAAGTGGACCCGGGTGATTTATTCCTGGCCATGATGACCACCGTTTATCAGTCTCTTTCTGATGAGCTTGATTCTATAAATTATCTCTTGCGCGAGGCAGAGAAAAATATTTTCGCTGGTAAGGAAAGAGAGATGGTTTTTGAATTATCCAGGGTGGGCAGAGAAATTATTAACTTTAATCATATTATTACCCCGCATGGAAATATTTTGGAAACCCTCAAAGAAAATTCGGAAAAAGTTTTGGGTCAAAATTTTTCACTGGAATTAAGCAAGATCATTAATGAATTTCATAAAATTTCCAAAATTTTAGAAAATGTTACGGAGGTATTGAGAGAGCTCCGAGAAACAAATAACTCGCTATTGTCTACAAAACAAAATGAGATCATGAAGACACTGACCATCTTTACTTTCTTCGCTTTACCTTTTGGCATTATTACCGGTTTCTTCCAAATGAATACCATAAATACACCGGTAGTGAGTAATGAGAACGGCTGGTTTATAATTGTGGGTATAGAATTAGTTACCCTTATTACTGTTTACCTGATTGCAAAAAGGAAAAAATGGTTCTAATATAAAATTATGGCTGATTTATACCTTTATAATACCCTTTCCCGTAAAAAAGAAGTTTTTAAGCCTATAGAAGAAGGTGAGGTGGGTTTATATACTTGTGGACCAACGGTGTATCACTTTCCCCATCTAGGAAATATGCGCACATATATCTTTGAAGATATCCTAAAGAGAACCCTAGAGATTAATGGTCTTCAGGTAAACCATGTTATGAATATTACAGATGTTGGCCACTTGACCGGTGATAGAGACATGGGTGAAGACAAAATTGAGAAGGAATCAAAAAAAGAAGGAAAAACTACCTGGGAGATTGCTGATTTCTATACCAAGGCTTTTAAACAAGATCTGTTGAATTTAAATATAATTTTCCCAAATACTTTTTGTAAAGCCACAGATAATATAAAAGAGCAGGTAGATATGATAGAAACTCTTGAGAAAAAAGGTTTTACCTATAAGACTACAGACGGCATTTATTTTGACACCTCCAAAGTGGCAGATTACACTAAATTATCACATCAAAAATTAGATGAATTAAAAGAAGGAGCAAGAATAGAAGCTAACCCAGAAAAGAAAAACCCCACTGATTTTGCCTTATGGAAATTTTCACCAAAGGATTCAAAAAGGGAGATGGAGTGGGATAGCCCTTGGGGAGTTGGTTTTCCGGGCTGGCATATAGAATGTTCCGCCATGAGTGTAAAATATTTGGGTGAGCAATTTGATATTCACTGTGGTGCTGTGGACTTTGTTAGTCTTCATCACACAAATGAATTAGCCCAGACGGAAGCGGCAACAAATAAAATACCCTGGGTTAATTTCTGGCTGCATGGCGCCTTTGTAAATATGACTGGTGGCAGGAAAATGGCCAAAAGCACCGGTGATATTGTCACCATTAACACGGAGTTTATTAATAAAAATATTAGTCCCCTTGCCTACCGTTTTGCCACCCTAAATGTTCACTATCGCAAGCCTGTGGAGTGGAGTGACGAAGCCTTCATTTCTGCAAAAAATGGTTATGAAAACTTATTAAATAAAGTGATTAATTTGGGAACTGAAATTGGCGCGGTGGATGCTGAATTCAAAAGTAAGTTTTTGACAGATATAAATGATGACCTAAATATGCCAAAAGCCTTGGCCACTGTCCAGGAATTATTAAAATCTGATTTAACAAATGAAGATAAATTAGCCACCGTTTTGGAGTTTGATAAAGTTTTAGGATTAGATTTTGAAAAAGCAGCTGAAAAAACTAATGCTGATGTGGCAATTCCAGAAAATGTTAAAAAAATATTAAATGACCGTGATGAAGCTAGAAAAAATAAGGATTGGAAAAAGTCTGATGAACTCCGTGATGAAATTTTAAAACTTGGTTATGAAATAAAGGATACAGATAAGGGCCAAGAATTAAAATCCCTAAACTCCTAATATTTGCTTTTTCCTCATTATTCTGTTATAGTTTCTACAGAATAGTTTGGGCTGGAATAACTTTAGCCCTCTTAACATAAGGAGACTTAGATGATCTATTTTCGAGCAAGAACTGTCCGGGTGAGAAAAGAGGCACCAATAATGAGAAATGTGTTCTGGTGCGCGGTTCACGAATCTCACCGGCCAAGCGAACACCTTCTTGATCCGGACTTCTACGAGAGTGGTCCGGAGCAAGCTGCACCAATAGGCCTGCACTACGAAATGGAGCTGCAGGACACTGGGAGGTGGAACGATCACCCCTTCCGGAATAGCCTCCATATTCGCACGTCAAAGCTTAATGGGAGAAAGTTTGTCTGCCTCCCAAAGAGAATTGACAGCATTCCTGAAGCGGTAAGACTTTTTTGGACGTGGTCAATTGGAACAACCTTCACTGTAACGGATCCCCAGGGCCGAGACTTCCAGAACATCTGTCTGACTGGAGAAGGCTTTGAATCATTATGGAGAAGACTGCGACAAGACCATGGGATAAGGGTCGCGGATTTTCAAATCTACGAGAGGAAATAACAGAACAAGCAAACCCCCGGACGATATCAGTCGTCCGGGGGGTTCTTTTTTTTAAAAACAGGGTTCATGTCCGGGGTGGGGACAAATCTATCCTCCCCGTCTCGTGAATAACAAGCATTCTTGTCTGATCCAGCTCCACGTCACCAGTTAGGAGCCCCGAAATAAGCCGCTCTACCACTACATGATTGTTGAGCAGTTTCTGCGCCCCTTCTTCTGATACCCCTTTTGAGATAAGGGTCCCAGTAAAAAGTTGCGCCAATTTACCATGTGTATCCGCCAATACGCCACCCATAATCCCTCCCCTGTTTTAAGTTTCTGATCTAAAGTGAATATATCACAAAAGATTTGATAATAATAGTCTGAAAATTATTTATGTCCTTCTATAAAAGTTAGCGCTTTACCTTTTTTATTTCCACGGCCAGTTCTGCCAATACGGTGCACATAATCATCATAGGTAGCCGGTACATCATAGTTTATAACATGAGAAACATCCGGGATATCCAGACCACGAGCGGCCACATCTGTAGCCACTAATATAGCCACGGAGTTATCCTTAAAAGCTCCTAGAGCACGCTGGCGCTTGGAATGAGGCTTGTTACCATGAATTGAATCAGCCTTAAAGCCTTTCTCAATCAGTTTTTTAGATAGTTTTTCTACCCCATGTTTTGTGCGTCCAAAAATAAGCACTTTATAAAATTCACTTTGTTTTAATAAGTTTTCCAAGGTAACCATTTTATCACCCGTAACACGTACAATATCCTGATCCACATTTTTTGATGTATCCCCAGTTCTAACTGAAACAATAATTGGTTCATGTAAGAAAGTTTTAATGAGCGCCTCTATCTCTTTTGACATCGTAGCGGAGAAGAATAAAGTATGACGCTTTGTTGGCATCTTGGCCATAATAAATTTCATATCCGCAATAAATCCCATATCCAGCATTCTATCAGCTTCATCCAAAACAATTGTGTTAAATTGGCCGGGATTAATAAACCTTCTGTTTATCAAATCTTTTAATCTACCCGGTGTACCAATAATAAAATTATTCTGACGGCGCAGTTCCGCAATCTGACCACTAATAGAAGCTCCACCTACGCAACAAGCAGAAAAAATACCTAGATTTGTAACAAATGAGCGGAGCTCCTGATTTATCTGCACTGCCAATTCTCTGGTAGGAACCACCACCATTACCTTTTCAAATTTATTTAAAATCACCTTCTGAATAAGCGGAATTATAAAGGCACCCGTTTTCCCTGTTCCAGTATTGGCAATACCCACTACGTCCTTACCGGCTAGAATTTGCGGAATAGTCTTATCCTGAATTAATGTAGGTGTAACGTAACCTTTGGTAATAATATTTTGCTTTAATCTGGAATCAATAATAAAATCAGCAAATTTATTTTCCGGCACATAGGCCACAGCTTCAGATGCTGGCTCGGCTTTATTTATGAATTTTGAAAAGTGAATATTTTGGGCACCAAAAGCGCGGCCGCCGCCATTACCTCGATTACCACTGTTTCGAACAGGCCCGCGGAAACTACCTCCACTAAATGATCTTTTTACAGGTGCTCGAAAGCCACCCCCAGACATTGGTCTTGGATTATGTCCCTGATAGCCACTACTGGCTGGTTTCTTTGGTCCACCGCTATTACCGCCACGAAATGCAGGAGTTCCCGCTTGTCTTGAATAATTCTTGTTCATATTTGAATAACTATAATAGCATTATTTAGCCTAATTTGTCAAGGTTAATATAATAAAAAAGGCCCGGGGTGCAACTTGCAACCCGGGACCTTATGAACTGGTGAACCACAACAGAGTGGCCACCACTGCCACCACCACCGAGACAAGGAGCATCTTGTCTAGGATGATGGCCTTGTATCGCCTCCTCCTCCCTATCTGCTTTCAAAAGCTACGGTATCCGGATCCTCGAAACCCTCGAGGTTTGGGTCGGGCTGTGGCAATGAAACTTCCGCCACCTCCCCAGTCCCTGTGATAACGAACATCTCCGACTCCGGAAGGGGTTCGTTCGCCGTATCCTGATCCAAAAACCCGTCCTCGCAGACCTCGCTTGATGCAGCAACTGACTCCACCGATGCCTGTGGTTTGTCGCCAAACCATAACATCACAGTGAAGCTGATAACCCCTATCAAAAGCATGCATCGGACAGCGTGATCAATGATATAGTCCACCCCTCTGACGAATTTATTCATCTACTTCTCCTCTGCCACATTATCGTGGCTACTGAACAACGTGAAGATCTGACCTTATACAACTATAGCACACATTATATAAAAAAGCAAGCACAAAAAAGAGTTGCAAAATAATGGCCCAAAATAAGGCTATTTTGCTACTTATAGATCCTCTTAATGAGGGGGTTTATTCTAGTAACTAATTCATAGGAGCTGGCATCTAAAAGAGTACTGGTATCATCCACGCTTATATTTTCATCTCCATCACTGCCTATCAGAGTCACCTCATCCCCCACTTTTATATTTTTAATTTTAGTCACATCCACCATTATTATATCCATGCAAATCCGGCCCAGCACTTTTGCTCGCTCACCATTTATCAAAACTGCGCCAATACCTGATAGAGCGCGAGGATATCCATGCCAATAACCAATTGGTAATATAGCCACTTTAGAATTCACATTTAATTTTTCTGTAAAATCATAGCCAATTTTTTCTCCATCTTTAATATTATTTATTTCCGCTACAATAGTTTTCCAGCTCAAGACTGGTGATAATTTAAATTTATCAGCCACAAAAGCCCGGGTTTCTCTAGATGGCCAGATACCATACATCCCTATACCCACCCGCACCATATTGAAATGAGCGTCAGGAAAAAGAATTGTTCCGGAAGTGGCACAAGCATGACAAATAACTTTTAGCTTGGCTCGGGCAAAAGCTTTCTGCCATTTTTCAAAAATATTAATTTGATTTTTTGTGTCTTTTGGAAAAGCCGGATTTTTTGCCGCGGCAAAATGCGTATAAAGCCCAACTATTTTTATTTTATCTTTCAGATTTTTTATTTCCGTAATAACATTCTTAATATCATCCTCCTGAAAACCGTGACGGTGCATACCGGTGTCTACTTTGATATGAACTTTTATTTTCCGAAGGTCCCGAGTCTTTTCGAGGGATTTTATAACTTCAAAATAGTCAAAATTGGAAACGGTAATTTCCAAATCATTTTCCACCGCTTTTTCTATCATCTCCGGTAAGGTGTAGCCCAAAACTAGAATTGGTATTTTAACACCCTCTCTTCGTAAAGCCATTCCCTCTACCACAGAATCCACGGCTAAATAATCCACCCCCAGTTTCTCCAGTTTTTGAGCAAATTCCACTAAATTATGCCCATAAGCGTTACTTTTTACCACGGCCAGTAACTTGGTCCTTTTAGGTATAAGGGCCCTAAAAACAGCATAATTACGCCTTATAGCGCCTTTATCCACCTCCACCCAGGTCCGTAGACCAAATCTATCTTCCTTTTTCATTAATCAATCTTACTCTAAAAACTATCTAAAATCCACTTCAAAAGGATACATACCCATACCACAGGTGCCGCGGAACAGACCAATTGCCGGCGTGCCAATATTTATATCTGTGATTCCAGTTTGATCTAATATTTGACTAATATTTACACTAGGCATGCGCACGGAAAGTGAGCAATCAAAAGTGTTACTTGTTTGAAATCTAATAACTGTTGGCACACCAGCCTGCGCCACGCTATTTCTAGGAGAATATCCTCCTTCTGCAATTAATTCTATAATTTGAATGCCATTCTCCACCTTTACATTATTTGTTGGAACTGAAATTTCTATCTTTGATCTAGCTAATGAAAAATCTATACCGACAAGATTAAGACTATGATAAAGATTAAATAAACCAAAAAATATTACGACAATTCCTGCTGTTTTAAAAAATATTACTGACCATGTTTTTTTATGAATTCCTAATGAACCAAAACTTAATAAAGCTAAAACCGGTAAAGTACCTAAGGCAAAAGAAAGCATAGTAAATGCCCCAGTCCAAAAACTACCAGTAGACAGAGTATACATTTGCATAGACTGGGTAAAACCACAGGGTAAAAAGAAAGTGGCCACCCCTATTAATAATGGCGTCAAAGTGTGATTTAGGTTTTTTAAATTTTGAATCTTTTCACCAAAAATGCCTGGTAATGTTGGTAAAGCTTTTTTAAAACTGGGAAATATATCTAAAAGTTTTAAACCCAAAATAATCATTATAATAGAAACAACAAGGCCTACTAAAAAAGTCCCCGTATTACTGAGTTGAAAGTTAGCGCCAATAAGCCCAACTACGCCGCCCAAGATAAAAAAAGAAACCAACCGGCCAATGTGAAAATATATTTGTGGACGAACAGCGTCACCATTTTTAGAAAAATTAGCAGACATAGAAAGTAACAGCCCGCCTACAACAGCTACACAGGACGAGATAGAAGCTATAAGCCCTATAATAAATGCTGTAAAAAAACTAATACCGGTCATTTAAATAGTATAGCAAAAGCCAGGTAATATTGGAATTTTTCGTCGCGTAGGACCCACCTGTACTCAGGAAGGGTGAAGCGCGAATAATTACAATATTACCTGGCTTTTGTTCTTTACAAATTCAAATCAGCCATAGCCTCATCAACCGTCTTTGAGCCACGGACTTCCGGTGCTCTCTCGGTGACAGGAGCGGTAGCTCCGGCTCTCATTTCTGGCCTTAAACCACCTTCTGGCTCGCTGATCTTAAGATTAACTCTAGAGTTATTCTTCATACCAACAACGCGTAAAAGGGTTCTGATAGCCTTGGCGGTATTCCCCATTCTTCCAATGACCTTGCCCATATCAGCGGCATTGACATCCAAAGTAAGTAACACGCCCATTTCATCTACTGTTCTCTTGATTTTTACATCATTTGGATTGTCTACCAAACCTTTGATAACATAATCCAAGAACATTGCATCTGCGTCCATTATATTTTTATTATTTCTTTACTAATCTTTAATTCATCCGGCAGTAGTTCGACCTGTAATTATTAATAATACTGCATGCTACTTCAGCCTTATTGCTGAATAGCCTTTTTAAATATTATCATAAACAAAAAACCCTCGCAACTGGGCGGGGGTTTTTTAATTTTATTTATTCAGCCTTTGGAGTTTCTGCCTCAACTGGGGTTTCTACTTTCTCTTCAGTCTTTGGAGCTTCGGCGGCGGCTTTGTCAGCTTTGGCTTTGGCCTCAGCATCAGTAACGGCTTTCTTTTCCTCCTCGGTTAATTCCTTCTTGATTGGGCGCTTTTTAGGAAGAGCATTTACTTTTTTACCGGTAATAACTTTCTTGGTAATCAAAAGGTTTCTCATAGTGTCAGAAAGCTGAGCACCTTTAGAAATCCAATACTTGATTCTGTCAGCGTTTACATTGCTGTTATTCTTGGCCTTTCTGGTATCATGATTTCCCAATACTTCTAAAGCCTGACCGCTCTTGGTGCTTCTCTTGGAATCAACCAAAACAACACGAAAAGTTGGTTCGTGGATTCTGCCTACTCGTTGTAATCTGATCATTAACATAGGGGGTATCTTATACTATCTTGGTAAAATAGTCAATCCGCCGATATGTCGGACAGGCAATTTATTATACTTTTAGGCGGTTTTCTGCTACCATAGTCAAATGCCAAATAAAAAAGAGCTTTCTGGTATTCTAAGCGTCAACGCCCGCGGGGTGGGATATTTACGCTCTTTGGACAAGACAAAAGAGGATATTGAGATCCAAAATAATAATTTGAACACGGCTTTAAATGGTGACACTGTCACTGTGCTTCCCCTCCCTGCAAAAGGCAAAGAACGCCCCGCAGGGAAGGTTGTTTCAGTGGAAAAAAGAGCGAAAAAGGTTTTTACCGGTATTCTACAAAAAGAAAAAAATACTTATTTCCTATTACCGGATGATAAAAAAATGTATGCGGACATTGTCATCTCTAAAGATAATGTGATCAGTAAAAATGCCGAAATTGGCCAGAAAATTTTGGTCAAAATTACCGAATGGAAAAAAGATGCCAAAAGTCCGCTTGGGGAAATTCTACAAGTCCTTGGTAAGGCTGGTGAGCATAATACGGAGATGGAATCTATTCTCTATGAAAAAGGTTTTGAAATTAATTTCCCCCACGCGGTAGAGGCCGAGGCGGAAAAGTTAGAAGAAACTGAAAAGCCTATTCCGCAAGTGGAGATAAATAAAAGAACAGACTTTAGAAATACTACCACTTTTACTATAGATCCCAAGGACGCCAAAGATTTTGATGACGCTATTTCTATCAAATCCCTACATAATGGCAATTTTGAAATTGGCGTACACATTGCCGATGTCTCTTATTATGTGAGAGAGAAAACCCAGCTGGATGCTGAGGCGGTGAAAAGAGAATTTTCCGTATATTTAGTAGATCGTACTATTCCAATGCTTCCAGAAGTTCTCTCAAATGATATTTGTAGTTTAAACCCTAATGAAGAAAAATTAACTTTTTCTGCTGTTTTTGAAATGACCACTCAGGGTAAAATTATTTCCCGCTGGTTTGGTAAAACTATTATCAAATCAAACAAGAGATTCACTTATGAATTAGCACAAGAAAGTTTAAATAATATTAATGGTGAATATCATAAAGAGTTAGAAACTTTAAACCAAATAGCCAAAAAATTAAGACATGAAAAGACTCTTCATGGTGCTATTGATTTTGAACAGGATGAGGTAGCTTTTGAACTGGATGAGGCTGGCAAACCAATCCGTATTTATAAAAAACAACGCCTTGATACCCACAAACTAGTGGAGGAATATATGCTTTTAGCTAACAAAGAAGTGGCGGAATTTATTTTTAAAGCCTATAAAAAAACTAATTCTGATAGTCCATTTATTTACCGCATCCATGATTTACCGGATCAGGAGAAAATTGCCTCTCTCAGTATTTTTGTCAAAGCCCTGGGTTATGAATTACCCATTCAAAAAGGTAAGGATTTAAAGGCCACTGATTTACAAAATCTTTTTAAGCAAATTGAAGGTAAGGCCGAGGAAGGTATGATAAAAACCGCTGCCGTGCGCTCTATGGCCAAAGCCATCTATTCTACAAAAAATATTGGGCACTTTGGTTTAGCTTTTGAATTTTATACCCACTTTACTTCCCCTATTCGTCGTTATCCGGACTTATTAGTTCACCGTCTCCTAGAAAAGCATTTGAAAGATGAAAAATTACCCAGAAGCGAATGGCTTAAATATGAAAAGATTTCTGCTGATGCAACAGAGAAAGAAATACGCGCTGCCGAGGCTGAGCGTGATTCCAAGAAATACAAACAGATAGAATTTATGCAGGATAAAGTGGGTCAAACTTTTGCTGGTACTATTACCGGTGTAACTGAATGGGGTGTGTATGTGGAAGAAAAAAATACTAGAGCAGAAGGCATGGTCCGTATTCGTGACCTGGGTAGTGACTATTATGTTTTGGATCAGAAAAATTATTGTATTGTAGGTGAGAAAACAAAAGTTAAATTTAGTTTAGGTGATTCTGTAAATTTTAAAATTACTTCCGCCAGTTTGGAAAAGAAATCTATTGATTGTATTTTGGTTTAGAAAAAGTAAGCCCTATTCTATATTATTTTGCTACCTGGACGGCTTCTTCAAACTGAATGGAGAGGAGTTTGGACACACCATCAAAGCCCATGGTCACACCATAAATAATACCAGCGCGGGACATGGTCTCTCTGTTGTGAGTAACTAATATCAGCTGAGAATATTTTGAGAGTTCCGCAATCATATCACCATACTTTTTAGAGTTGGCTTCATCCAAGGCGGCATCTGTCTCATCTAGAATAATAAATGGCGGTGGATTTACCTGTGACATGGCAAAGAGTAAGGCAATGGAAGTCAGAGCGCGCTCTCCACCAGATAGCATCATCAAGCCCTTTATTTTCTTCTTTGGTAAATTTACCTCAATATCAATCCCCTCTTCACCTTCTTCAGTTTCTGGTTCCACATCCATATTTTCCTCATCGAGGATGGACATATCAGTATCACTCTTTTTCTTTCTCATTTCCCGAATCACAGATAATTTTGCCGTCCCCCCGCCAAACATTTTGCTAAAAAATTCCTGGAATTGGGTATTTATTTTTTCTACCCCAATTTTAAATTCCGTGGTCAGTTTATCATTTAGTTCCTTGATCAAAGCCTGTAGTGACACAGAGGAAGCACCTAAATCAGTTAATTCTTTTTCTAAAAAGGCATCCCTCTCACTGGCTTCGCGGTATTCTTTAAGCACTTCATCAGAGGAACCTATGCCAGCATCCTCAATTCTGATTTTAACTTTCTCAATATTTTTACGGCGCTCCTCCTGCTCACCCCGGCCCTGATCCGTCATTTCCACCACCACTTCTTTATAACGGACGGCATCAAGGCCCACCAACACCCCAGCCTCAGTCAGCTCCTGTTTAAAATTATTCTCATCTAAAATCAGTCTCTCTTCCCTATTTTGTAAACCGGCTAATTTAGTATTTATTTCATTTTGCTCCGCCATAATTCTAAACACCGCCTTTTCGGCATCACGGTTAGAATCTTTTTCCTTTTCAATTTCATCTTTTACTTTGTTATATTTAGCCGTAAAATCAGCCTCTTTATCTTTTAATAAGGAAAACTCTACATCCGCCTCCACCTTTTTCTGACGCAAATCATCCAGTTCTTTTTCTAAATCTTTTATAGTAGTTTCATCCTGACTAGTTTTATTTTTATCAATAAAGTCTTTTAAGACAGCTTTTATTTTATTTAAAATAGCTTTGATAACTGACAAATCATTAGAATTGGCCCCAGCGTCAATCTCACCCGAAACGCTCTGAATCAGGCCTTCTACCGCGCTCAAATCCACCTTTTTAGCCTCAGCAGAACTAGCGGCCTGTAAATGCTTTTTAAACTGCCTATCCAAATAACTGATTTCACCCTCCAGGCGCCCTATTTCCCGCATCATCAGGTCTTTAGCTAGGCGGGTTTCCCGGATACTTTCCTCCAGGGACATGATCTCATCACTTTTTACATCCTTACTTTCTGAGCGTTGCAATACTTCCTTGGCTTGTCTTAATTCATTTTCTAAACGGTGAAGCTCGGCCAAAGGCACTCTTTTTTCTTCAGCCAGTTTTGCTTTCTCGGATTTTATATATTCATCCTCACGCTTAAAATATTCCAAATAAAAGTTCTTCAACTGATCCCGCATCTCAATAGTTTTCTCAATCTTTTCTACTTGCTTCTTTAAAAATTTTAAATGCGGCGCAATCTCCCGGCGTAGGGACTCTACTTGTTTTATATTCTCCTCTGTCTTGGTTAACTTTCTCTGGCTATCCTCTTTCTTATAATGATAAATTTTTAGGCCTAGGGCATCCTCAATCATCTCTCGGCGTTCCTTGATATTGGCATTCAAAATTTTATCCGCTTCACCTTGAGAAATAATATGGTGACCGGAAGCGCCAATATGGGCAGAGGCTAAAAGCTCTATAATATCTTTCAAACGCACCGGTGAACCATTTATAAAATATTCACTCACAGAATCACGGTGAATCACTCTCTCCAGGGAGACTTCATCAAAATCAATATTAAAAATCCGGCGGGTATTATCAAACACCACTTTAGCAGAGGCGCGGTTAGCCCGGGGAGCATCTTTACCACCATTAAAGATGAGGTCTTCCACTCTTTTCCCTCTTAATGACTTGATACTTTGTTCACCTAGCACAAACCGGAAAGCCTCGGCCACATTACTCTTACCAGAACCGTTTGGCCCCACAATAGAAGAAATGGGTGTATTAAAATTAAGCTGTGCCTTTTTGGCAAAAGATTTAAAACCGCATAATTCAATACTTTTCAACATTGCCCTATTCTACCAAATATTTTGTTTAAAATCCAAGAGAAATAGATTACCAGCCCTTTACTTCCAGGGCTTTGCGGGCGGCTACTTGCTCGGCCTCCTGCTTGGACATTCCCTCACCCTCGGTAATTAGTTCATCATTTAAATACACACCAATAGTAAAGCGTTTGTCATGATCCGGGCCTTCTTCTTTCAAACTCTTGTAAACCGGCGTGGTGCTTTCTTTTTCCTGGGCTTTTTCCTGAAACTTACTCTTGGCATCAATCCAGCTTTTATCCTCCACAATTTTATCAATCAAATGAAATAAGTTTTTAGAAATAAAATATTTTGCACCGTCATAACCTTGGTCCAAATACATAGCGCCAATTATGGCCTCCATGGTATTAGCTAAAATATATTGACGCGCCTTGCCGGTATCTTTTGACTCACCTTTAGAAAGCAGGAGGAAATCATTTACATTTATTTTCTGGGCCACTTCTGACAAGGTGATAGCGTTTACCAGAGCCGCACGGTAAGCAGTGAGGTCACCCTCCGTACTATCTGGATATTTTTCAAATAAATACTCTGTCACGGTCAGCTCCAAGACAGCATCACCTAAAAATTCCAAGCGTTCATTATGTGAAGACTCTGCTCCACGGTTTTCATTTAAAAATGAGCGGTGCGTAAAGGCCCGACGAAGTAGCTCTTTATTCTTAAAAGTAATACCAGAGGCCTCTTCAAATTTACTAAAATCTGGACCTGTTTTCTTTGTCATATAGTCTATATTAACTATTTTTGTTCACAAATCAAGCTTATTGCCTTGGTAATAAAAGGCAGGATATCTCCATAGGTTTTCAGATCTTCAAGCTCGGTTAGTTTAAACCAGCGTGCTTCATCCAAACCGCCATTATCTTTTTCTAAAATTAAATCTTTATATGGGGCTTTGGCAAGGAAATAAATAACCTGCTTGCGGATTTTACCTTTTTCCGGATGGTTAGCCACATATTCATTACGTCCTATCTCATCCAGCACTTCTACATCCAAACCGATCTCTTCTTTTACTTCTCTTTTGGTTCCCTCCTGCTCTTTTTCAGTACCCTCTAAACCACCCTTTGATAATGTCCAATAGCCAAACACGTCATGAACCAAGGCTAAATAATAATCACCGTTATCATAAGCATACACCACCGCGCCACCCAGCTTTTCAATAGGCATTTGCTCATACGGAATATCCATAATAGTTTTATTTTTCTTTTTGGAAACAGCATCTTTATCCGGCTCACCAAGTTCTTTATAAACTGAGCCTAATACTCCATTCACAAATTTACTGCTTTTCTCACCACCATAACTTTTAGAAAGCTCTATGGCTTCATTAATAGCCACCTTGGCGGGCACTTCTTTGGAATCAGCAAAGAGAAGCTCATAAAGCCCAATGCGTAAAATATTTCTATCAATAGTAGAGATTTTATCTAACGGCCAATCCGGAGCAGCTTTTTGAATAACTAAATCAATTTCATTCTTTTTGCCCATCACACCGGTCAGCAAAGTTCTAACAAAGAAGAGGTCAACCACATCATTAGCAAATTCAGCAGCGTTCCGCACTAAAATTTCCTCAGGATTCTCTAATTTAGAATAATCCCGAAAATCAAGTTCGAAAAGTGTTTGAAGAACTATTGATCTTGCAATGTGTCTATTGGCCATGTAAATAACTTTTATTTAAAAAGATACTTCCACAAGTATACACCAGGCAAAGAAAAAAGGAAAGTTTTACTTTCCTTCTTCTTTTGATTTAGCTTTTAGTTTCTTTTCTTTTTTGACAGTTTTAGCCAGGACATCAAGAACCACACGGCCATTATATTTACCACAGTTAGTACAAACCTTATGATTTATTCTTTTAGCGCTACAATCTGGGCAGACAGAAAGACCCTGGGCTTTCAAAGCGTGATGTGATCTGGTCATTCCCACTCGGGAACGATTATGTCTCATATGATTTACCATGGGGGCTATACTAACCTATTTAATAAAAAAATGCAATAGAAAAGACCGCCAGTGGTGTATGGCGGTCCCAAAAAAACTTCGAACTCTCAGTCCTCTCAGACAACTTCTGGTGCGGGAAACGCACTGAGCAAATCTTCATACTTGTTAAAGAACTGCTCATTTTTAGCCAACTCGGCCAGAACAGCACCAAAAGCCGGGCGCTGTTTGAAGAACAACCGGCTCGCTAGGACCCGGATCGGGACCCATTGGGCAATCAGTTTTTCAACCACGCGCCCAGTTGGATCCTTCTCTTCCACTTCCCAGGTGGCCCCTTTTTCAAGAGCACTGGAAATCTTGGTGGCGAGAAAGAAGTACCTCATATGTGTACTCCCATCTCTGTTGGGCACGGACTCTGTGTGCACCAAGATACTTTCAAGTATCTTGGTCCGCAACTCCTCCGTCGCCTCGCGTGTGGCAGTATCTTCGGGTTCCTCACCCTCAAAAGATGTTCCGCCCGCCATCTTCAGCTCCTTTTCATGTTTGGAATCTGAGACAACCAACACATACCCATCCCGCGGGTCAAACACGAACACCCCAGCATAATGATTATGCACCTTACATCCTCCACTTGAACGTTAATTTGAACAGATGTCCGGGCGTCCGCCTGGAAATCTTGACTTATCTAGCTATAACAAGTATATCACCATTACATACTCTTGTCAAGGAGTTAATTTACTTTATATGGCCTTTTAAAAAACTCTTTCTATGAATAGCCGAAATACCCTGACTTTTTATAGCCTTATAGTGATCCCTGGTGCCATAACCTTTATGCTTTTCCAGGCCATAGCCTGGGTATTTTAGGGCTAGCTTTACCATCAAGTCATCCCTGGTCACCTTGGCCACAATAGAGGCCAGCGCAATAGCCAATTCCTTTTCATCCCCTTTTGTTATAGTTTTTTGATTTGTATATTCTGCTGGTGCCCTCAATCCCCCATCTAAAAGTACTAGACATTCTTTAGAATTAATTCCTGCCTGCGCAGACAGGTTTAAGGAATTGAGAGACTTTCCTAAAGCATTTTTTATAGCAAAAGTCAGGCCTTTCTTATCGATAATTTTATTAGACTCAAAACTTACTTTATATAAAATATTTCCTTTTTTCTTTTCCAAATTTATTTTCTCTAGCCATTCCACCCGCTGATTATGTGAAAGCTTTTTTGAATCTTTAAAATTTCTGAAGTTCGCACCTGCGAACTTGGTTTTATTATTTAAATTTTTATTTTGGCAAATACACAGCGCGCACACCGCCACCGGCCCGGCCAAAGGCCCCCTCCCCACTTCATCTATGCCAATTAGATATTTAAATTTATACATAAAACAACTTAATATTACTTTTTCGTGCCTTACGGACTGAGATTTTCAGCAGAAAATTGAGGGAGTAGAGAAATAATTTTGTGACGACAAAATTATTATCGTGCAAAGAAAAAGAAATATTAATTTGTTTTATTATTTCTCCTCCACTCCTCAATTTTAGCATGATCGCCGGACAAAAGAACGGGCGGTACCTTATATTTTTTACTTTTATAGGTCAGCACTTCCGGCCTAGTATACATTTCCGAGCTAGAAACCCTCTCCTCCTCCCGAGAGTCAAAATTACCCAGCACCCCCTTTATCTGCCTGGAAATACAGTCAGTAATGATCATAGCCGGTAATTCCCCGCCCGTCAGCACAAATGGACCAACAGAAATATCTTCAGCTTTGAATATCTTTTTCACTCTAGAATCAATCCCTTCATAACGCCCACAAATAATAATTATATCTGTATATTTTTTAACCGCTGCTTTAGCATAAGCCGTATCAAATTGTTTCCCGGCCGGGCTTAGAAAAATTATTTTCTTTCTATTGCCTTTTATTTTTTTCAAAGCCGCGTCCACCGCCCTTAAAATTGGCTCAGCCTGAATTATCATCCCCGGACCACCACCATAGGGTTTATCATCCACGCGCAAATAAGGCTTTAGGTCGGCTTCACCCGCCTTCGCTCTTCTTACAGAAGCTTCAGTCGGGCAGGCGTAATCCCGCGGGTTATAAAAACTAAACTTAATTTTTTTATCTTTTTGCGCCCGCCCTAAAATAGACTCATTTATATATGAATCAAAAATATTTGGAAACAGTGTAATTATGTGAAAATTCATTGATTTAATCTACCAATTATAACAAGTAATGTAAAGAAAAAGGCGGTCTCTCCATAGAGACCGCCCAGATTTGCTGATTAGGAATCAGCGTTTGCAGGAACAGGAACCTTCCTCGCAGCGCCCGTTCCGAACCGGTACTGAGCGCTCGAGTTTGGGACAGATATAAGTACTGCCCCCAGAGTCCTTGATCTGTTTTCCGCTCTTACAACGATCCTTTGCCATATGAACTTCTCCTTTCACTTATTGTTTAACGAACACTAACCCTAGATTCGCGGGAGGGCCTTCCCCGCCTTCAGCCCAGCCCGTTCGATCTGCCGTTTTGTCAGCTTGACGAAGCTGGACTTGGGCCAGGGATTACGGTTCTTCTTCCGCCGCTTGGTTTTGGCCATGGCCCGGTCATTCTCCACCTTCATCTCATCCAGAGTCTTACCCTTGTAGCCAAGGGACCGCCCCAAGACCAAACAGTCCCTTGTTATCTTGGCAAGTAAACACTTTCGCGCTTCTTTGTTCATACCGCCCGCTCCTTTTCTTTCATTGTTTCGTGCCCCACTGTCTATATTTACAATACACTAAAATAATAATAAGTCAAATGATGTAATTAATTTATTCTTAGTATAAAAAATTAATGAAAGAAAACATCATTTCACATTGTACTAATAGTATAGAGGTCGTAATAGTTTAATAAATAGTAATAATTAACAATAAAATGAACAAAAAAAATATAGTGTTGGGTTTAGGAGCTTTAGCATTGATCTTGGGAGTAAGTGGAGCTATGGTAGGTACAGCAGACGCTTATAAAGGTGATCCAGCTGTAAAAGGTCCAAATTATACGGCAGAACGTCACACCGCTATGGAGAAAGCTTTTGAGACAAATGATTACACGGCCTGGAGCGCACTTATGAGTGGTAAAGGTAAAGTAACTCAGGTTGTGAACAAGGATAATTTTGCAAAGTTTGCACAGGCGCATGAATTAGCAGAGAACGGTGACAAGGCAGGAGCAGCTAAAATTAGAGCTGAACTTGGTCTAGGCTTAAAAGATGGTTCTGGTCAGGGTCAAGGAAATGGAGCCGGCAGAGGAATCAATAAAGGTAACTGTGTAAATAGATAATTAATAGTCAAAATTAATGCGTCACCCCGAGTAATATCGGGGTTTGATGTATTATTAGCAAAAGACTGTTAGAATATGTACATGACTGAAAAAGTAAAATTATCAGATGAAGAAATAGTAGACCAAGTCAGAACTACTGATAAAAATCTTTTTGCTGTCATTATAGAACGCTATCAGAAGAAATTACTACATTATGCCAATAGCTTGATCAAAGATGAAGATAAAGCCGTGGACATAGTTCAAACATCATTTATAAAAGCATTCGTAAACCTAAATAGTTTTAGTATAGAAAATAAATTTAGTAGCTGGATATACCGGATTGTACACAATGAAGCATTGAATCTTATAAAAAAATACCCTGGTGAAACCCCCCTATTAGATGATATAGATTTTAAGAGTGATGAAGATATAGAGGAGAATTTTATAAAGAGTGAGACTAAATCAGAAATTACAAGCTGTTTAAAAAAAATACCTATAATATATTCAGAGCCACTCGTTCTCTATTATTTAGAAGATAAAAGTTATGAAGAGATAAGTGATATTCTACGAATACCCATGGGGACAGTAGCGGTTAGGATTAGTAGAGCAAAGAAATTAATGAAAAATATATGCCAAAAGATATAAAAAATATTACACAGGAAATAATGAAAAAAATAGATATGGGTGAAATTAAAATGAAACCCAAAGGGTATTTTATACTGGGTTCTATTATTACTTTTATTGGCCTTGTTTCTACAGTAGTAGTATCTACTTTCTCAATTGGACTAATTAGATTCTCCCTACGTTCTCACGGACCTATGGGTCAGTACAGGTTTGACCAAATATTAGCCAGTTTCCCTTGGTGGACATTAGTTTTAGCTATTTTAGGACTTGTTCTTGGAGTCTGGCTTATTCGAAAATATGATTTTTCTTACAAAATAAAACCATGGTTAGTAATAGTTGGTTTTATCTTAGCTATTATTATTGGCGGATATGTTATTGATATAACCGGCGTAAATGATGTGATGTCTCGCCAAGGGCCAATGAAAGGAATGATGAAAAATTATACGCGGGAGAATAATGTTCAAACTCCGTTGTTTATAAATAGAAAATTTAATTAATTACAACGTCCTATATTTTTTATAAATCACTCTTCCTATTGAAAACAAAAATACTACTAGACATATAGTTACAGTTATAATAATGCTTAAATATTGTCCATTAAAACTGCCAGCCGACAAGTGTTTGAAAAGTATCCATGAATATGCCCAGACAAGTACCAGGCCATAGGGAATATTTTTATCCTTATTCATCCGCAAAATTCCAATCAGTGCACCAACAAGTAAAATAATACTTGTCCAAACAAAGTCCGCAATACCAAATCCAGTCCAGCCAAGGCTTACTAAAAATACAGTGATGTTTGCGATAGACGCCACTGTGATCCAACCAAAGTAGATACTAAATGGTGCCCAAATAGAAAGTTTTTCAATTGATGAGAATCTTTCTACACGAAGAATATCGGCAATTTTAATGAGCAGAATTAGCAACACTGCCATAATACAAACAGAAAGACCAATATAGTCATAATGCCATGCAAATATCCAGGAAATATTAGCCAGTGAGGTAACAATAAAAAGAGGATTGATTTTCCGAATGACCCCTTCTGTTTTTTGCTCTTTTTTAACAAACTGATAAATCACATATACACCAAGCAGTAGGTATATTAGACCCCAAATAGAAAAAGCTGGACCAGCTGGTGCAAACAAATTTGGATAGGCGTCTGATATTT
>CAZSCE010000001.1:0-64209 GCA_964605355.1 uncultured Candidatus Saccharibacteria bacterium | reverse complement strand
GGCGGATAGCTTCGTGAGCTTCCTGGGCATTTTTACTTTTAGCGGTAAAGGTGTGGGGTTGTAAATATTCTTTGCCGTATTTTTTCTCAATTACGCCGTAAATTTGTTCAAGTGCCACCTTACTCAAGTTTACACTGTCCGTACGCATATAGGAAATATAACCACTTTCATAAAGTTTCTGGGCAATACCCATAGTTCTAGACGGGGCAAAACCAAGCCTAGAGCTGGCGGCCTGCTGTAGAGTAGAAGTGGTGAACGGCGCTTTGGCCACACGCTTGGCCTCGGTCTCGGTCACATCCTTTACTATCCATTTACTTTTCTTACCAACTTCTAATATTTTATTTACTATTTTTTCATCTCGTGGCTCCTCAGAACAAACTAATTGTAAATTATCTTTTGCTTTGGTTTGGGTGTCAGCGGTAATTACCCAAAAGCTTTCCGGGATAAAAGCGCGGATCTCTCTTTCTCGCTCCATAATAATACGGAGGGCGGGGGACTGGACTCGGCCAGCAGAAAGCCCATAACGCACCTTTTTCCAAATAAGGCCGGATAAATCATAACCCACCAGGCGGTCCAGAACTCGGCGGGCTTCCTGGGCCTGCTTTAAGTTATCATCAATATCGCGCGGGTGCTTCATGGCCTCCTGCACCGCGTCCTTGGTAATTTCATAAAAAACTATTCTTTTTGGATTCTTAAGGCCCACGGCTTCTTTGATATGCCAGGCAATAGCTTCACCTTCACGGTCTGGGTCAGTCGCTAATAATATTTCATCCGCTTTTTTAGCCAGGGATTTTATTTCGGCTACCACTTTTTCTTTACCCGGGGAAATTTCATAATGGGGAATAAAGCCGCCGGGAATATCAATAGCCTTTTTATTACTTTTTGGTAAATCACGAATATGCCCCACGCTGGCGCGGACTTCATATTTGCCATCCAAATATTTGGAAATGGTTTTGGCTTTTGATGGTGACTCCACAATTAATAATTTCATAACTTTTGCTAGTATGGCACAAAATATAATTTTCACCAAATTTTGTCAAATTTATGTCAAATGGATTTCACCGAGGGTTTCTTTGATGAGGCCTTTCAGCTCCATGACGGAGAGGACGGCGTTGGCTTGGCCTACAGGCATATTGAGGGAGCGGAGGAGCTCATCTTTCTCTGTGGGCGCGCGCAAAAAGGCAATTACTTTTTTCTCTTCCGGACTGCATTCATTATACTCTAATTCCAAATTTCTAGGCTTTTCATTTTTATTTTTAAAACCCAGCGCCTCTATCAGTTCTTCTGGTTTGGTTATGGGGGTGGCACCAAGGCGGATTAGCATATGCGGGCCTTCAGAGGTTTTAGAAAAAATATTTCCCGGTACGGTGAGCACATCTTTATTATAATCCGTGGCCATTCTGGAAGTTATCAATGTCCCGGATTTTATTTCCGCCTCAATAACCATGACCGCACAAGATAAGCCCGCCATAAGTCTATTTCTCTGCGGAAAACTCCAAAGGGTTGATCTAAAATCAGCCTCGTATTCAGATAACATACAGCCACCAGAGTCCAATATTCTTTTGGCTAGCCCCACATGAGCAATTAGGTGAATGGCGCTGACGCCCAGGCCGGAGCCAGGCACAGTAATGGTTCTTAATCCCGTATTCATGGCGGCCTCATGCGCAATACCATCAATACCAATAGCTAGGCCGGAGACAATAGCCACATCATAACCGCGGAGGCCGGCAATTAGTTTTTCACAAGCTTCCTTACCATAGTTTGTATAACGTCTACTACCTACCACGCAAAGTAATTTGGTATCTGGCCCGGGGAGTTCACCTCTAATATAGAGTTTCTCTGGGGTTTGGGGAATTTGTAATAACTGAGGCGGAAATTCCTTTTTCTTTAGTTCACGAATAGGGAAGTCTTGATCCATTACGTGTAATATTTTCATTCTGGGCCAATAGTAACATGGCATTTGTCTATTTCCTATTTTTCCTATATTATGTAAGTATAATAATTATTAAATAGTAATCATATGTTAGACATAAAATTCATTAGAGAAAATAAAGATTTGATTGAAGCGGGGGCCAAAAAGAAACATCTTACATTTGATGTATCTGCCCTTCTTACTATAGATGACAAGAGAAAGGAATTACTAACTTTTACTGAAAATAAGAAAGCGGAGCAAAATAAATTTAGTGATGAAATAATTAAAATCCAAAATCCGGTAGAAAAGAAGCAACTGATAGATGAGATGAAAGTGGTAAAGGATGCTTTGATGAAAGGTGAGGAAGAATTAAAAGAAATTATGAAGCAGTGGCAGGGCCTGATGCTCCAGGTGCCAAATATTCCGGATATGACTGTGCCCGAGGGTGACACTGATGCTGATAACAAGGAAATTTTTGTTTGGGGTGAAAAACCAAAATTTGATTTTGAAGCCAAGGATCACGTGGCGCTTATGACTAGTTTGAAAATGGTGGATTTTGAACGTGGAATAAAAGTACACGGCTTTCGTGGTTATTTCTTGATGGGTGACGGAGCCAGACTTTCACTGGCTATTTGGAATTATGCGATGGAATTTTTCTCCAATAGAAATTTTATCCCAGTGTTGCCACCAATTATAGATAGAAGAGAAGCCCTGCTTGGTACCGGATATTTACCCCAAGGTGAAGATGATTTGTATAAAACTCAGGACGGTGATTATTTAGCTGGTACTGCAGAAGTACCGCTCATGGCTTATCACTCCGGTGAAATTTTGGATCAGAAGGAATTACCAAAGAGGTATTTAGGCTTTTCTCCTTGTTATAGGCGTGAAGTGGGTAGTCATACTAAAGATGTGAAGGGACTTATCCGTGTTCATGAGTTTTATAAATTAGAACAAGTGATCATTTGTGAGGCCAGCCACGAGGAGTCCGTAAAATATCATGAGGAGGTAAATCATAACACTCAAGAATTTATTGAGTCACTGGGCATCCCTTATCATACGGTGGTGAACTGTGGTGGGGATTTGGGCCTGGGACAAGTAAAGAAATATGACATCGAGCTCTGGGTGCCAAAAGAAAATAAATACCGGGAGATTTCCTCGGCTTCCTATTTTCATGATTTCCAAACCCGCCGTTCAAATATTAAATATCGTGATGCCGAAGGGAAAACTCACTATACTCATTCGTTGAACTGTACCGCCATCCCTACACCGCGTATCTTGGTTTCCTTGGTAGAAAATTTCCAGCAAGCTGATGGGTCTATTAAAATACCGGAGGTGCTACAAAAATATATGGGGAAAAGTGTGATAACGAAGTAGTATTATTAAGAGCTCTGGTATTATTCAAATTATTTGCGCTTCACCCTTCCCGAGTACGGGTGGGTCCTACGCGACAAAAAATTAGAACAATACCAGAGCTCTAAAGAAATATGTCAGTTACTAGAAATTTAAATTTAGGCCCGTCACAAGTCCGGCTGAAAAGGCGAAGGTTGTTTTACATTAGACTGACTATTATTTTTATTTTACTGGCGGTGATTATTTTTACTTTGGCTATTTTCTCCAGTCATGAGAAAGTGAAAATTCAGACTATTATAGTTTCCGGTAATGCCGCGGTGGCCACAGATGATATTTTAAAAATTGCTAACCGGGACATGGCCGGGCGGTATTGGTATTTATTTTCTCGGAGTAATTCCTTGATCTTTCCGCGTCTTAAAATCAAGCAGGATATACTGACTAAATTAAAGACTATAAAAAGTGTGGATATTAATTTTGATAATTGGCAACAGATATCCATAAAGGTGGAGGAGCGCAAGGCGCATTCTGCTTGGTGTGGGTCTGATCCGGCGGTAAAGGCTGACTGCTATTTTGTAGATAATACCGGCCTCATTTATAATTTAGCACCTACTTTTTCCGGTAATATGTTTATTCGGGATTATGGTACTACCACGAGTACTATTGGTGGATATTTCCTGACACCCACACTTTATACTCAAATATTCAGCTTGATAGATGTTTTGGATAAAAAGGGAATAAAAGTCACCACGGTGGCCTATGATGAGCGGGATTTTAAATTTGGTTTGGAAAATGGGCCAACTTTAATTTTTAATTTAAAGAACAGTTTAGATCAATCCTTTGGTAATTTATTTACCGCCATCCAAACCGGGGATCTGGATCTGGCTAAAAACGCCGGTACCATAAATTATATTGATTTACGCTTTGATAATAAAATAGTGGTAGGAAAGAAACAAATATAGTATAGTGCCAATTATGAAAGCTAATTTTTGGAATAAAATAAAGGGGCGGCCGTTTTTTTGCTTGGCACCCATGGCGGATGTGACGGATGTGGCTTTCCGCGGGATGTTTGCTAAATATGGTAAACCAGATGTGTTGTGGACGGAATTTGTGTCGGCAGATGGACTGTGCTCCGTGGGAAAAAAGAAACTCTTGCATCATTTTAAATTCTCAAATAAGGAACGGCTAATAGTGGCACAGATATTTGGCGCTAAGCCGGAAAATATAAAGCGGGCCAGTACCTTGGTGGCGGAACTGGGCTTTGATGGACTGGATATAAATATGGGTTGCCCGGATAAAAGCGTGGTCAAACAAGGCGCCGGTTCCGCTTTGATAAAAAATCCAGACCTAGCACGGGAGATAATCCGGGCCGCTATTGCCGGGGCAAAACTGGCCAAGAAGGGAAATAAAAATATGCCAATTTCTGTTAAAACCAGAATTGGCTTTAGTAAAAAAACGGAACTTGAGTCCTGGATTAGTGAAATAATAAAGGAAGATATTTCTGCACTCACTATTCATGCCCGGACCATGAAAGAAATGTCTGACCCGCCCGCTGATTGGAGCCAAGTAAAAAAAGTGGTAGAGCTGGTGCGGGCGAGTGGAAAAAAAATACTGGTGATTGGAAACGGTGATATAAAAAGTATTGCTGAGGGTGAAGCGCGGGCGCGGGAAACCGGCTGTGACGGGATAATGGTGGGGCGGGGAGCTTTTGGTAACCCGTGGTTTTTTAATAAAAAGAAAAAAGTGATTACTACCAAGGAAAAATTAAAAGCTTTGCTAGAACATACTAAATTATTTGAAAAATTATTAGGTAAGGAGAAGAATTTCTCCGTGCTAAAGAAGCATTATAAGGCTTATGTTAACGGTTTTGACGGGGCCAAGGAATTACGCGTAAAACTGATGGCCACAGAGTCATATCAAGAGGTAAAGGGCATAATTTCCACCTATCTGCCAAAAGATTGACAATTTTAGTGGGTATGCTATACTTGTATATCTAAGGTCGCCACAGGAGTGGCAGTAACAGTACACAGCTATGAAAGGGGGTTGACCATGGAAGGTCCATCAGAAAACCATATTGGTTAGATCGCGGGCAGTTCCTTCTGGAACTGCCCGCTTCTTTTTACCTTTATCCACAGGTTATTTTAATTTACCCTTTTCATTTTTAAAAAATAGGAATACACTGTACAGCAGAACAGTTCACAATTTTCGCGGGCGGGACAATAACACAAGAAAGGAGGTGATCCAATCTAGGTCTGCGGGGTAAACGCCGTAGATGTCGCAAATCACTATGTAGCTAGTCCCGAGCACTAGTGAGGAGCAAAATCCTAGATTAGAGTCCTTAACCCCCAAAGGGAAAGGAAAATGTTGTGAGTCACAACAAGGATCCGTGTAGGTGAGTATGAGGGCCGGCGCGCTTCCAGTTTCTGCGCCGGCCCTTTTTTCATGTATTTTTTTATTTTATTTTTCTGCTATACTACATTCATGTCAGATACCGCATTATATCGGAAATACCGTCCACAAAATTTTAAAGAAGTTTTGGGTCAGGATCATATTGTAAAAGTTTTACAATCTTCTATTGAGCTGGAGCGCCTGGCTCACGCTTATATTTTTTCCGGCAGCCGCGGTACAGGGAAAACTTCCGTAGCCAGAATCTTTGCTCATGAAATAGGGACCAGTGCCAATGACATTACAGAAATAGATGCCGCTTCTAATAATGGTGTGGATGAGATCCGGGCTTTAAATGAAAGTGTAAATACCATTCCCTTTGAATCAAAATACAAAGTATACATTTTAGATGAAGCCCATATGCTCTCAAAATCCGCCTGGAACGCTTTGCTAAAAACCCTGGAGGAGCCACCAGCCCATGTGATTTTTATTATGGCTACCACGGAGGCGGAGAAAATTCCGGAAACCGTTATTTCTCGTTGCCAAACTTTTTCCTTTAAAAAGCCAACGCAGAAAGTTTTGAAAGATGTGGTGACTGCTATTGCTAAAAAAGAAGGTTTTATTTTAGAGCCGGCCTCGGCTGATTTGGTGGCCTTGCTGGGTGATGGTTCTTTCCGTGATGCCCAGAGTATTTTACAAAAAGTGATGGGTTCATCAAAAGATAAAAAGATTTCTCTAGATGAAGTAGTGCTGGTCACTGGGGCGCCAAAAGGGGAGTTGGTAAATGATTTTATTCGGGCGATTGCCGATAATAATTTAGAATTAGGCCTCTCCGCTGTTTCTGCCGCCACGGAGGCTAATATTGATTTGCTTTTATTTTTTAAACTGGTTTTACATAAAATCCGCGCCGTATTACTGCTCCGCACTTTAAAATCATCAGAAGAAAAGTTAAAGGAAGAAATGACGGATACAGATTTTAATTTCTTGAAATCTCTCTCCGCCCAAACCCCATCTTCCATTAATTCTGACACCCTTCTCACCCTATTATCCCACTATGATTTAGTCTCCCACGCTTACCTGCCGGAGATGGTTCTGGAGTTAGTGTTGGGGAAGATTATTAAACCACCCCTGTCATAAGAATGACGTCCCCTCCTAAGAAAGGCGGGGAAAGCAGACTAGCTTTTAGAACACTAATCATGTATACTAGGACTTAGGATTAATGTTCGTGAAAATTGAATTAAGAAATAAAGCGGTAGCCCTAAGAAAAGAAGGGAAAACTTATTCTGAAATAATGAAGATTGTTCCTGTGGCAAAATCTACTCTTTCTGAATGGCTTCGCTCTGTTGGTATGGTCAAGGAAGTCAAACAATTTTTTACTGAAAAGAGAAGGCTGGCTTCACTGCGTGGTGGTCAGGCTAAAAGACGCCAAAGAATTGAAAGATCAAATAAAATATTTAATTTAGCCGAGGGTGAAATTGGAAAGTTATCAAAAAGAGAGTTATGGCTTATTGGCACTGCCTTATATTGGGCGGAGGGGTCAAAGGAGAAGGAAGGACGTCCTGGGTCTGGTATAAATTTCTCTAATTCTGATCCAGAAATGATTATTTTATTTTTAAAATGGTTAACTGAGATTGTTGGTGTTAAAAAAGAAGAAATTGGTTGTGAAATTTATACCCACGATATTTTTCATGATGAAGTTGGACGTTTTCAAAAATTTTGGTCACAGAAGACTGGTTTACCAATCAGTTATTTTAAGACTGTATATTTTAAGAGAAACAAAATAAATACCAAAAGAAAAAATATTGGGGACTTGTATAATGGCCAATTAAGAGTTAAAGTATATAGGAGCTCGTCCTTGAACCGTCAAGTGACGGGTTGGATAAGGGGTATAAATAAATATTGGGGGATCGTCTAAAGGTAGGACAACGGATTTTGGATCCGTTTATTTTGGTTCGATTCCAAATCCCCCAGCCGAATTTTAAGCGTAAAATTCGTGCCGAAATTAGTAAATTTCGGCCGAGAAAATTATGTCCAAATATTTCACCTACATCCTAGAATGTGCTGACAAGACTTTATATGTTGGCAGTACCAATGATCTGGAAAAAAGATTACATCAGCATAATCATGCCAAGGCCGGCGCCCACTACACAAAAATCCGCCGGCCAGTAATTTTAAAATATAAGGAACAATTTAGAACCCTTGCTAAGGCCCGAACGCGTGAGGCCGAGATTAAAAGGTGGAAAAGAGCTGAAAAATTAGCTCTATTTAAAAAGCCTTAGAATACTGTTATAATCTAAATATGGAATCATATAATAAATTAGTGCGGGATAGGATACCGGAAATACTTGATGCCAAGGGTGTGCCGTATGAAAAGAGGATTGCTACCCCGGAGGAATACAGGGCTGAATTGATAAAAAAACTAGCAGAGGAGGTGGGGGAATTTACCGAGTCCGGTGGAGATCCGGAGGAACTGGCTGATGTGGTAGAAGTGGTGGAAGCGCTAAAAGGATTGACAGAGTATCAAAATGTGGAGGATATTAAAATAAGAAAAAGGAATGAAAAAGGCGGTTTTTCCAAGCGGATTATCCTAAAAGGAGAGAAATAGGTGAAATATAAACTCTGTTCTTACGGCTTAAGATTATGGTATAATAGATACCAGATTTTATTAATGTAATTTTGATTAGATTAAATACATAACATCTGATCTTAAGTTTTATGAAGAAAACAATTGTTTGGATTATTGTAGCCTTACTTATTATCCTTGGTATTTATTATTATATTAATTCTTCAAAGACTGTTACCTTAACTAATGAGCAAAAAGCAGCCGAGCTTTTGAAAAATCAGGCCACCACTACCGCCACCACTACGCCGGTTAATAAAGTAGAAACCGTGGTTGGAAAGTCAGTAGATGGTAAGGATATCACTGCCTATCACTATGGTACCGGAGCTGATGAAATATTATTAGTGGCTGGTATTCATGGTGGTTATGCTTGGAACACAACTTTGATGGCTTATAGTGCCATGGATTATTTAAAAGCTAATCCAAGTGTTATTCCTACTAATGTAAAAGTAACTATTATTCCAGTTTTGAATCCGGATGGTTTAAATAAAGTGGTGGATGTTGAAGGGCGCTTTAAAAGTTCTGATGTTTCCTCTTCACAAGCTTTATCTGTGGCCGGACGTTTTAATGCTAATGAGGTGGATTTAAACAGAAACTTTGATTGTGATTGGAAATCAACTGGCATGTGGCAGAGCAAAACTGTAAGTGGCGGTACAGCGGCCTTTTCTGAATCAGAAAGTTTAGCTGTAAAGAATTATATTGAAACCAGTAAGCCAAAAGCGGTTATTGCTTATTATGCCTCGGCTGGCGGGGTATATTCTTCTAGTTGTAATAATGGTATTTCCACTGAGACCAAGGCTATGAATACGGCTTATGCCAAAGCTTCTGCTTATCCTTCATATTCCGCCTTCAATGATTATGCCACTACCGGAGATCTGACAAATTGGTTAGCTAAAATAAATGTGCCCGCTATTAGCATTCTTTTGACAAATCATACTGATACTGACTGGAGCAAAAATCAGGCCGGTATTACTGCTATCATTAAATATTATACTAAATAATGCGGGAATATTCTCTGAAGAAAATAATTATTTTTATAGTTATTCTATTTGGTTTGGGTGGAGTGATTTATTATTCATTCTTCTATAAGTCAGCGCCAATAATTATTACAGCGCCAGTAGTGGAGACGGGGCCAAAATATGAAATTGTTGGCACTTCTACCCAGGGGCGTAAAATAGAAGCCTATACTTATGGACAGGGTAAAGAGCCGTTACTTTTTGTGGGGGGTATTCATGGTGGTTATGAGTGGAACAGTGTGATGCTCGCTTATAAATTTATGGATTATTTAAAAGCTAATCCAGAAATGATTCCGGAAAATATGGCGGTGACCGTTATTCCCTCTGCTAATCCCGATGGTTTATATCAGGTGACCGGTAAAGAAGGGCGGTTTGTTTTGGCGGATGTAAAGACGGATTTGCCAAATGGTACCGGTCGGTTTAATGGAAACAAAGTAGACTTGAATAGAAATTTTGATTGTAAATGGCAAGCTACTAGTACTTGGAAAACAAATATTGTGAGCGCGGGGAAAACAGTTTTTTCCGAGCCAGAGGCTAGGTCCATTCGGGATTTTGTTTTAAATAACAAACCCAAAGCTGTAATTTTTTGGCATAGCATGTCAAATACTATTTATGCTTCGGAATGTCAGGCGGGGGTTTTAGCTGAAACAAATAATATTATGGATATATATTCCACAGCGGCGGGATATGCCAAGGCCAGGACGTTTAACAGCTATGTTATCACTGGTGATGCTGGTGATTGGCTGGCCTCTATAAATATTCCCACCATCACAGTAGAGCTCTCTACGCATGAGACCGTGGAGTGGGAGAAAAATTTAGCGGGTATTAAAGCCCTTTTTGATTATTTTAAATTAAATTAAAAAGATTTTGTTTGACTTCTATGGTTTTTTTGCTAATCTTGCAACAGATTTGGTTTTTTGTATTAACTCAGTAATGAAGGAGGAATAACTGTGGGTAAGCTTTTGATAAAACCAATACCTGTACATTCAAACCGGGTAAGGATGTCAAAGAAGAGGATATCCAAGCTGGTGTCCATACTTCGTGAACTGCAGGGAGATTTCTTTTTTGGGTATAATCCTGGAATCTACCGGTATAGCCAGGAGCTGATTCGGGCTCTGGAGATATATCTGGCAGAAAGAAAGGGCAAAAACAATAAGTAAAGTTAGGGAGGATTTAGCAAAGGCGTCATCAGAAACTGATGACGCCTTGCGTTTTTACTGAAAATAGTGTATACTACACCTTCATTTAATTATTAACTAATCACCCGCAAGGGTCAAAATAAAATGGGAGAATTTAGACAAGGTGGCGGAAGTAGATTTGGTGGTGGCCATGGTGGTCACGGTGGAGGTTTCAAGGCCCGCGGTGGTCCTTTTGGTGGTGGTAACAGAGGTGGTGGTTTCCGTTCTGACCGTGGCCCAGTGACCATGCACAAAGTGATTTGTGATGAATGTAAAAAGCCTTGTGAGGTGCCTTTTTTACCAACTGCTGGTAAGCCAGTTTACTGTAGTGCTTGTTTTGGTGGCAAAAAGGAAATGGGCGGGGGTGATAGAGGGGGTGATCGTGGTGGTTTCCAAAAGAAATCTTTTGGTGATTACAAAACTCCGCCAAGAACTGATTTTGGTAATGATGTAAAGAAAGTCAGCGGTGAGGAAATCAAGAAACAAATAGAAGTCTTGAACGTTAAGATTGACAGACTAACCAGCGTGATTGAAAAGATGAGCGCCGGAAATAAGCCAGTAGTAGAAGTTAAGGAAGTGGTAAAAGCTACCCCTGTAGCCAAAGCCGCTCCAGTTAAAAAAGTTGCCAAGAAGGTTTCCAAAAAGAAATAAATAAGCTATAATCGTTTCATTATTAACACGCAGAAGGTAATCTTCTGCTTAAAAAGAAAAAAATGGCAAAAAGAGCAGCTCAAGATATTAAAAATAAAACTTCCCGTTCTCGTAAAACCAAGAAGCGTTTGGCCGCCAAATTCGTTCGTCTCGCCGCCAAGGCCACCAAGAAAGGTCCAAAGAAAGGAAAGAAATAATTTAATAATAAAAGCCCGACCACAAGTCGGGCTTTTATGTTGACTAACTACAAAATTTTGTGTTAATGTTTATTCAGATTGTTTATCTGGGGATTACCCGGATTTTTTGTACGTTAACATCGGCCTTATAGGCCAAAATAGAAAAGAAAGGATAGGGTAGAAAGATGAACGGAAAGACAGCGTTTCAGAAAATCGTGGATACACATTGTGTGAAGACCTTGCCGGATGGCCGGATGGTTCTTCAGCTGGATTGGGTTTGGGGTCATGAGATTACGACACCAAACGCTATCCTGGACGCCAAGATTCGCGGGTGCGATGTGGTTTTTGACCCGAACAAGGTCAAGACCATGATTGATCACGTCAATCCGGCCAAGGATACGGCTTCGGCCCTTCAAGGTCAGATTGTCCGCAACTGGAGCCGGGAACACGGGATCGAGTTTTTGGACGTCGGTCGCAACGGCGTTTGTCACGCCGTCATTCCTGAGAAGGGCTGGATCAAACCGGGCCAGATCGGAATCATGGGTGACAGCCACACCTGCACGCACGGCGCTTTTTGTGCTTTGACGGCGGGTGTCGGTACGACAGAAGTGGAGAACGGCATCATAACCGGTCTCTGGATCTGTCCACCTCAGAAAGTCATTCGGGTGAACTTCACCGGCGCATTGCCAGCGAATGTTTACGCCAAAGATCTCATCCTCACGCTGATCAGCAAGATTGGTGTGAAGGGCGCCACCAACGCGGTGTTGGAATTTGGTGGCCCAGTCATTGATGAGATGAGTATGGAAGCGCGGATGACCATCACCAACATGGCGGTGGAAGCAGGTGCAACGTCCGGGATGATGATGGTGGATCAAACCACCATGGATTATCTTGGGTCGGGATACCGGCGCCTAGTTCATGAGAATCTCGAGGTTGGGAATTATCTTATGGGCGACTACTGGAATAGTGATCCGGATGCGGTCTACGATCAGGTGATCGAGATTGATGCCTCGGACATGGTTCCTGTCATCACTGACGAGTATTCACCAGGTTGTGTGAAGAAGGTGAGTGACTTGGCCGGCAAGAAAGTTGACCAGGTCTACATCGGCTCTTGCACGAACGGACGGTTGGAAGATTTGCGGATTGCCGCAACAATCTTTCGTTTGATGGGGCGCCCGGTGGCAGACAATATTCGTTGCATTGTAGTTCCAGCCACTCAGCATATCTGGGAGATGGCACTTGAGGAAGGGCTGTTTGGAATCTTCGCTAACGCGGGGTGTTTCGTGAGCGGTCCCACTTGCGGTGCCTGCCTGGGAATGAGTTGTGGGGTGATTGCTCCAGGAGAAGTTTGCGTTTCGACGACGAATCGCAATTTCCCGGGACGCATGGGCAAGGATGGTATGGTGCATCTGGCATCACCGGCGACGGCGGCGAAAACTGCTATCAACGGAGTGGTATCAGAGGCAACTGAAGATACTTGTCGATTGGTCGCGCGCGAAGTGAGTTTGATGTCGGTTCCGAAATTGACCAGCATCACGGGTTGGAAAGAAGTTCCTTCACAACGGCCGGACTACGGCCAGCTTCTCGAGCTCTTCGGAGTGGGGGAGACGAAGGATTTTTCCGGTAAGGTGTTTTACCTGCCGGTGGCCAACGTAGATACTGATCAGATCATTCCGGCCAAGTATTTGACCGAGACAGACAAGAAGGCTTTTGGCCAACACTGTCTCGAGGATGCGCCGATTTCGTCGGCGGACTGGCCCAAGCTCTTTGGGTCACAGATACTGGTAGCGGGTGAGAACTTTGGTTGCGGTTCATCTCGTGAACATGCGCCTTGGGCACTCGAGGGTGCGGGTATTCGGTGCGTCATTGCACCGAGCTTTGCTCGCATCTTTGAGAACAACATGTTTGCCAACGGACTGTTGTGCATTACGCTTCCAAAAGAGACAATCGCTTCTATCTTCGCCGAGAAGCCTGAAGTGATTAGTGTTGATTGGGAGAAAGGCACAATAGGTTGGGAGATGGACCCGAGTACTAGTTGCTCTGGCAACTGTGTTGGCTTGAAGGGGGTTTCTTTCAATCATTCAGTATACCAGAAGGACCTCATTCGTAACGGCGGAAGCGTCGGCGTAATGGTGAAGATGGCGGCGGAACTGCAGGGAGCAGGACTGCTGAAGTAAGCGAAACAAGATGAACCCGTGGGTTGACATGAAAAATCAGCCCACGGGTTACAGCTCAAGAAAGGAAACGCGAAATGATAAAAAAAACAGTTGCTCTGGTGACTGGAGATGGCTCTGGTCCGGAGATGATGGCGGTGGCTTGTGCTGTTGCCATCAAGGCCGCTGAGAAGGACAACATCCAGATCGCTTTTGAAAAGACTCCGATGGGGTGGAGCGCCTACGAAAAGTTTGGCGACACACGGCCGGAAGCGTCTCTGAAAAGAGCGGTTGAAATCGGCACAATCTTCTTCGGTGGCGTGGGTGATCCCAAGTGGGACGACACCATCGGCAAGGAGAAGCCGGAGATGAAGCCGGAGTCAAGGTGTTTGCTGAAACTGCGTAAAGACATGGGGTTGTTGCTCAACTTCCGCCCCATGATCTACTACAAGGAGCTGGCGCATTTGGCCAACGTCAGACCGGAAACAATTCCGGCCGAGGGCATCACCCAGGTTTGGATTCGCTTCCTCCTGGAGGACAGCTACTTCGGGAACGAGGATCTGATGTCACTTATACCAAGCGATGGTTGTGAACGGATCGGCGTCAGGTTGAAGAAGTGTGTGACGGGTGACGAGAGGCTCGTCTCTGACATCGCCTACTATCGCCGGGAAACAATTGAGAAGTATATCCGGGCGGCGTTTACTTACGCGAGAGATGTGGGCTTGCCTCTCATCTCCATCGACAAGGCAAACGTGATGGCGCGGTATGACTTTTGGCGCAAGATTGTCACGAGAATCGGGAGGACGGAATTCCCGGACGTGCCACTCCAGCACCAGTTGGTAGACTCGGCGAATGCACTGTTGTTCACTCCGGCCAAACTCCACGGCGTCATTGCTTGTGGAAATGAGCACGGGGACATCCTCTCGGATGGAGCAGCGGCGGCACTTGGCAGTATGGGGATGATGTGCAGTTCGGCCATCAATCCGGACACGGGCGCAGCGATGTTTGAAAGCGGTGCGGGGACGGCTCCGACATTGGCTGGGCAGAACAAAACTAATCCGCTGGGGCGCATTCTCACGGCGGCCATGATGCTCCGGCATTTGGGTGCGGTGAAGGGCGCAAAAGCCATTGAGGAAGCAGTTCGTGAGGCTCTGAAGCAGGGCTATCGGACGGGGGATATGTATGTTGGTGGTGATCCGAACCTGACACTGGTTTACAGCAAAGGTTCTAGCCTCTTGCATACATCAGAAATGGGCGAGCTGATTCTTTCTCTTCTGTGAGTTAACGAGGAGTTCTTTATGACAACACGGAGCGCTATTTTCACACACCGGTGTGGGGATAGCGCTCTTTTTTTGTGCTAAGATAGTGAGATGGAATTTATAAAAATAAAAGGGGAGGTGGAGGGGGTGAAAATATTGGTAGAGGGGATAGGGAAATATTTAAAGGGAAATAAAAATGTGTTGTGGTTACTTTCTGGTGGGTCAAATATAAATATTGAAGTGGAGGTTTTAGAAAAATTAAAAAAAGATTTTGGCGGTAAATTGAAAAATATTTTAGCGGTGACTCTCACTGATGAGCGCCATGGTCCCGTGGGCCACGCTGATTCAAATTGGCAGCAGCTGGGGGAGGCAGGTTTTGATTTTGACGCTGTGCAGGCAGTGCCGGTTTTAAATGATTTGGAATTAAAGGAAACAGTAATCTATTTTGGCAAGAAATATCGGGATCTGACAGCTTGGGCCGAGGTGGTGGTAGGGCAGTTTGGTCTGGGCACTGATGGGCATACAGCCGGGGTTTTGCCTGGTACCGTGGGGGTCAAAGATCAAGCTACCGCTAGTGGTTATGATGGTGGAAAGTTTAGGCGCATTACTCTCACTTTAAAAACAATAAAGAATATTACTGTGGCTTACACTTTTGCTTTTGGGGAATCTA
Organism: uncultured Candidatus Saccharibacteria bacterium; assembly: GCA_964605355.1. Lineage (GTDB taxonomy): Bacteria > Patescibacteriota > Minisyncoccia > Phycocordibacterales > GWA1-40-21 > CAIJXO01. The sequence continues at coordinate 48,842 of CAZSCE010000001.1, read as the reverse complement.
AAAAGGAAATAATTATTAAACTTCAAAATGAAGATTTACCTTTAACGGAAATGCCCGCCCAAATTCTAAAAGAAATCCCAGAGTCGTACCTTTACTGTAATTAAACGTAACCAGAATACAGTACTAACCGGAGCACGGATATTTTTTTGCTAAAAAATTCCTCGTCCCTTACAGGGACAGTACACCTTTCACATTTTGAATACAAAACATTCAAGGTCTTTCATTTGGGTCCCTCCCCAAATCTCAACTCGCGCCGTCGCGCTCCCAAGCCTCCTCTAGCACTGTATTCTGGTTACGTTTAATTTTACGTCTCCAAAATCATATTATTCTGTGAATTTTATTAACTAACTAATAGTACTCAGCCCTATCATAATTAATAGGCCGGCTAAAAACCAGGCAAGGTGTTTTATAATGTGGGCGCGGCTGGTGGAAACTTTTATAGAATGGGGGATGAGATCTTGGATAACCACCATTAAAAATGAACCAGCGGCTAGGCCCAGGAGGGGGATTTCAAATACTTTAAAATTGTCTAATAAAAATAAACCACCAACAGAGCCAATCAAAATGGTGCTGGAAATAGCAAAGCTGGTAATAAGAGCCTTCCTCACAGAATAACCAGCCCCGCGAAGAACAAAAAATTCTGAGATTTCTTGGATTATTTCATGAACAAAAATACTTAAGGTGGCCACCATACCCAGGGTCAAGCTGACAGTAAAAGATGTGACTAGTAAAATACCATCACCAATATTGTGTAAACCATCACTAATCAATATTTTTCGGGCATCAATCTGAGAGTGAACGTGAATCTCTGTTTCATTGTCATGATGGTGGTGAAAAGTGGGGAGTAATTTAAAAATTAACCAGACTCCAAAAATACCAACCAGAATCCATAAGAAACCGTTCTGAATTGTGGGAGCCTCGTGAATAGTTTCCAGACATAATTCATAGGAAATATAAAGAAAGACCCCAGCCGAGAAACTGACTAAAAAGTGTAAATTTCTCTCAATAATTTGCCCCAGATTTTTCCAAACAGAAATCACCCCAATCAAGGAAGCCAGCATTATAACCAGGGATGAAAGAATTATTGGTAGCATAAATATAACTATATATTAAAGGCTGGCTTGGCACAACTATTTACAAGTGGGGGATAATGTATCGGAAATAAGTTATCCACAGTTTTAGGGTTGACGGTGAACGAGCGTTCACCTATACTTAACTACATAATAATATAAGAGAAAACAATATTTAAATTTTCACGCTTCACCCTTCCCGAGTACGGGTGGGTCCTACGCGCTGAAAATTGTAAACATTATTTTCTCTTTAAGCAATAATAACATGAGCAAATTTATTTTAGAAAAGAGGATTAAGTCAGAGTTAGCCAAGATTAATGACATCATTGATGTGAAAATTGTTGAAGGTGTATCTTATAGGCGTGAAGCCCTCCGTCACCGCTTTTTGTTGAACCGGTTAAGTGACCTACACCGCCTGTCTCGCTTTCAGTCTAACTGGTTACAGCGCACAGTAAACGTAGTAGCTACATTTCTGCTATAATAGGGCTACTGATTTATTATAAATAAAATGCTGGATAATTATAAAAACAAAATAATCTCCTTTTACAAAGCTAACAAGCGCATGCCGGTTTATACGGAAATGATGAAGCTTCTTGGCTTCAAATCTAAAAATGCGGTAGCCAAAGTAATTCATAAATTGATTGATGACGGTGTACTAGATAAGGATAGTAGCGGGCATTTGATTCCCAATAAGTTGCTTGGCGAGGTGCCACTTCTGGGTTTGGTAGAGGCCGGCTTTCCCACCACCGCAGAGGAAATTGATCTGGATACCATAAATATTGATGATTATTTGATTAGGGATAAAGATTCCTCTTATTTATTAAAAGTAAAAGGTGACTCCATGATTGATGCTGGTATTCACGAAGGTGATATGGTGATTGCTGAGAAAACCAAGAGAGAGCCCCGGGATGGTGAGATTGTTATTGCTTCTGTGGATGGTGGCTGGACTATGAAATATTACCGGAACAGGCTAGGTAAAATATATCTGGAGCCCGCAAACAAGGATTTTTCCCCTATTTACCCAGAACACGAACTTCAAATAGCAGCTATTGTCAAAGGGGTAATTCGTAAATACTAATTACCTTGGAATATGGTAAATCATTTGATATAGTATAAGTATGGAGGGCATGCCACAACAACCAGATTTAGAAATAGAGTCTAAAGAGAGTCTACCCGCTTCTGAATACACTTTTTGTAATAATGGTAAAATATTGGAAACTTTTTTAGCGCCCACAATGGAGGTGGCTTTGCAAGAATTTGAAATTAGAACAGGACGAGAATTTTCGTCTGTTGCTGGGGACAGTTTTTCTAGTATCCCTACTACTGATATGAATTATCTCGAAAAAAATTAGCCCTATTGACGATTTGTTTTATATGATATAATGGATTGATAATAAAGGTCGTATTTTAATTTTTAAAAATAAAAATATGTCAAAACTAAATGTATTGGATTGGGTAGCTCTTGTTCTTGTCATAGTTGGTGGCTTGAATTGGGGATTAGCAGTTGTTGATTATAACTTGGTTGCCGCTCTATTGGGCGTAGGTGTAGTGGCAAAGGTAGTTTACGGTTTAGTAGGCTTGTCTGCACTTTATCTTTTGGTTATTGCCAAGAAGCTTGGCAAGAATCAGCCAATGATGTAGTGATTTCTCCGGCCGTCTGATTTATTCGGACGGCTAATAGAAATAATTACCATAATTCATGAATATTCTAAATTTTTTAGTTTTAATTGATCATAATATTGCAGAGGTGGTGGTGGGTTTAAGAAGCGTTTTCTGGGATAATTTTTTTATGATTTTTACCATGATTGGTACTTGGTATATTGTTGCTGTTATGTCAATTATTAGTATCTATTTTTTCTGGTTGAGAAAAAAGAAAGGTCTGATTTTACCTTTTATTGTTACAATTTTAGGCTCAGGCGTTATGACGGTGATCGTAAAGTATTTAGTCCATCGAGCAAGACCGGGGGCGGAGATTGCTTTATACGTAGAAAGGCTGCCTTCTTTTCCCAGTGCCCATGCCACCCTTACTCTGGCTTTCTTTGGCTTTTTGGCTTACTGTTTTTGGAAATTCCGCCTAGGTTTGACCCTGAAAATTATTTTATCTATTACCTCCCTTTTAATTATATTACTAATAGGTTACAGCCGAATATATTTAGGTGTTCACTATTTTACAGATATTATTGGAGGCTATTTAGTGGCTCTGATTTTTTTACTAATTGGCATGTATATTTCCAGAGGGAAATTTTAGCCTTCCACTATTGGTTTCAAGCTATTTTTATTATCTTCATTTGAGAGTATCTTGAAACTGACCGTTTGGCCGGCAGTTAATTCTTCACGAATAATTAAGTCAGCTAAATGTTGCTCCACTGTATCCTGAATAAGGCGGTTCATGGGGCGGGCACCAAAGGTGGGGTTGTAGCCACCGGTGACCACAAAATCAATTAATTCTTTGTCTACAGTTAGGATCATACCTTTTTCTGCTAAGCGTTTAGCAACTTTATTTAGCATAATTTTAGCAATCTCAAATAAATTTTCCTTGGTGAGGGGGTGAAATAAAACAGTGGCATCAAAACGGTTAATAAGTTCTGGCTTAAGAATACCTTGTTTTACTATATCAGCCACTATTTCAGTTTCAAACTTCTTTAGGTCTTTACCGGTTGAGACAATATCAAATATTTTCTCGGCGCCGGCGTTACTGGTGGCAATAAACATAATATTCCTGGCCATAACCTTTTTGCCAAAGACATCAGAGAAATACCCCTCATCAATTATTTGCAAAAATAGGTTCAGCACGTCTTTGTTAGTTTTCTCAAATTCATCCAGTAATAGTACGCCATAAGGGCGTTCGCGTAACATATTTGAAAGTATTCCTTGGGTGTTATTTTCTCTAGAGCCTATCAGGCGAGCCAGGGATTCTGTATTTTGATATTCAGACATGTCCAGGCGCATTAATAATTTCTCATCACCAAAAAATACGTCAGCCATGGCTTTAGCGGTTTCTGTTTTTCCCACACCGGTTGGGCCCAGGAATAAGAATGATCCCAACGGCCTCTTTTCATTTCTGATGCCCGCTCGGCTACGTCTCATGGCACTAGCCACAGAAAAGATGGCTTCTCTTTGTGCCACCACTCGCTTCATCAGTAAATCCTCAAGATTAAGTAACTTGTCTTTTTCGTCAGATGAAATCCTGGCTAGGGGAATATTAGTTTTTTGTCCAACATAATCTAATACTTCTTCCTTACCAAGAATTTCTAACCTATGTTCTATTGCCCAAGGAGAAATTTCTTTTAATAAATCTGTGGCTTTATCAGATGATACTCCATCTGGGAAATAATATTCTGCACTCTTGGCAATTTCAAGTATCGCCAGATAGGTAAATGTTATGCCGTATATTCTTTCAACAACTAAAACTTGATGAGAAATAATTTTTACTATTTCATCTAAGAGAAGGGGTTTGGTAAGTACGGTTTCAAAGTGTGACATTGTGGCCTGATCTGATTCTATCAGGGTGTGAAAATATTCTGTGTCAGCCAAAGCTATGATAGGGTCATTAATACTATTTAAATATGGTTCAATTATCTCAATTAAATTTAGGCCGTATTGCTTTGCTTGTAAAATAAGTCTTGGAAAGTTATCTACCACTAAAATAATGTTTCCCGCTTGAAGAGCTTCAGCAAATATAGTAACCAGCTTATCTTCAAAGTCATCCTTATTATTCATCTCTGCCGTAAAATTGGTTGTTAAGAATAGTAATGGTTTTTTACCAATTAATTCTGGGCTAGCGGTCTTGTTCTTAATATTTCGGCTTAGGTTCCAAATTACTTCCATTTTCTCTTGCCCCGGTAGGCCCACGAGTAGGGCATTGGCACCAGAGGATCTGGCCAAGACAGATTGAAGTTGTTCTAATTCTCTGGTCCTGCCTGAAAAGGAAATTGCTCCAGAATTTACCTCAACATCATTTAATATATTTCGGCTGTATCGGCTTAATAAATACGTTCTGCCAAATGACCAATCTTCTGCTACCCCTGGTATCATTGATAATTTTTCTGGCACCCACCACTGTCTGTTGTATTCTATATCTTCCAAATCATAAATCACCCAGCTTACCACGGCGTCCAGATCAGCTTGTTTAATACCACGATTTGATAATAACTCCTTAAAATCTGAATGATTTTCATAAATAAAATCAACTATAGTAGAGACCTTGATCAGAGGTATATTATCTGTTTTAAAAATTGGCGGGTTTTTAATATCTGCCTGTTTCATGAGTAGAGTATCTGCCTCATTTTCACTTATTCCTAACCGACGAATTATCCTTTTACCAACACCCTGAGATTTTAAAAGACCAGTTAATAAATTATCATTCTCCACCCTCCTTAATATTCTTCCAGCCGAGAAGGTGTATATATCACCAGCCGTGTATTTATTTTTGGCTACATATTCAAAATAATAAGTAGAAGCAAAATAAGCTTCAAAGGCTTGCATCAATAGATATAGGGCAAAGGAAAGAATAATTAGGCCTAATAATTTTAATATGATTGTATTAATTAGCGTGTTAATACTGGGCCCCATAAAACTACCAAAAATAAGGCTTAGAATAATTATGATAGGGATAGATATTAATAAATATTTTGTTATCTTAATTATCAACCTTCTTTTTTCACCTGAGAAAAATCCCTCAAGTAGAAGTGCGGGGTAAATGTGACTTTTCTTTAATAATATTTCTGTTCTGGTCATCTTATTTTAATATTAATAGCAGGCCTATACCCATAAGTGCTAGAATTATAAAAGGCAGCAAAAGCCAGATGATTATTATTACCGGATATAGTAGGGTAAGGATAGTTAAAGACAGTAAGCCAATAATAATAAAAAATGTTCTTGTTAGCATGCCTACAATTCTTACGATAGAGTTTGTTAAGAAGGCATAAAAGTATTCCTTGATATTAAAGCTTTTTGGGTATGTATCATCCATTCTTTTCCAGGGGTCAAAGAAGTTTTTAAATAATAAATTAATGGAGAAAAGGTCAAATAGAAAATTTAAAAAGTTTTTCCAAATTTTACCAAGTGAATATATGGCCTTGCCATAATGCCACTTTAAATACCCCAAAACGGTGAAGATGATTTTCATCATTCAATTATACAATAAATATTAAAAATATGGTAGAATTATAAACATGATAGGCGGTAAGTATATGAAAATTAGCCTGGTTTGTTTGATGGTGATTATTATGGCCGGTTATTTATTTATGGCTACTCCAGCTACGGCCATTGGTTTTAGCCCTATAAATATGATTCAGCAGGCCGGTAACGCTATTACCGTTAGCGTTTCCGATTTTATTTCCTTTTTACTTAATTTACAGTTATTAGTTAATAAGCCCGCAAATGTTGTAACTCCACCTACTGTCTCTGTTTCTGTTAATCAAGCTCCAGTACCTGATTTACCTCGCCCTATAATATTCACAAATACTTCTGCTTCAGATTTTTCTGTGACAGAACCTGTTTGGGATAATAATTATTCTGAAATATTATTTTATACTAACCAGGAGAGGGCGGCTAAATCATTACCACCACTATCTGCTAATCATATATTAGATATTGTTGCTTTGGGCCGAGTTGATGATTTGTTTACCAATCAGTATTTTGAGCACGAGTCACCGGACGGTAAATCTGTTTCTGAATTAGCAAAAATAGATGGATATAGTTATCTTTTAATTGGTGAAAATTTAGCGTTGGGTAATTATGATAATGATCAGGCTATTGTGACAGCCTGGATGAATAGCGCTGGTCACCGGGCTAATATCCTAAATGGAAAATATACTGAGTTAGGAGTGGCAGTGAGGCAGGGAATATATAAAGGAGAGGAAACCACTATCGCTGTACAGGTTTTTGGGCGCCCATTAGCAAATTGCGCTGGACCTAATACAGGAACAAAAAATTTAATTGATTCCTCATCAACCGCCATAAAACAAATGCAGGCCGATGCCAAAATATTGTCAGATAATTTGGCTATTATAACTAGTACCTCTGGTTTTGATGTGGCAATATATAGACAGAAAGTGGCCGAATATAATTTATTAGCCAGAAGGGTAAATGACGCGGTAGCGGCTCTTAAAAGCTTGATTGATATTTATAATGCGCAGGTGGCCGGATATAATGTCTGTATAGCTAATTAACAAAATATGATTTTATCCGTTCATGCCGTTTTTGGTGCCGCGGTGGCCTCCCTGATGCCAAACCATCCCGTGGCTGGCTTTGCCCTGGGTTTTGCCAGCCATTTTGCTTTGGACTCCATTCCTCATAAAGATTATGAATTAATCTCTGTAGATTTTAGTAGTAATACAAAAGATAAAGTAATAGATATAATTCAGAAAAAATTTAGCTTAATCAGGGATATTATCTTGGTTTCTTTTGATGCTTTTTTGGGTTTTATTCTAGCTTTTATGTTTTTCTTTAATCCGGTTCATCCTTTGATTTTTTTTCTGGGCGCTTTTGCGGCACTGATTCCGGACGGTCTGACTTTTCTTTATTTTACTTTGAAACATAAACCGCTCGGTCATTTTTTTGATTTTCATGCAGGTTTAATACACTCAAAAGTTATCTTTAAACTAAATCAATTAGCCGGGGTATTCCTGCAGTTTTGCACTTTAGCTGTATTAATTGCTATACTGTATGGAGTAAAGTATTTTTTAATATATAATCAAATAACAATATGAAATTTACAGATTTAAATAAAGAAGAACAGGAGCTATTATTAGAGGCAGAAAAGGCCTTGGTAAATGCCTATAACCCCTATAATAATCAAAATAAAGTTGGCGCGGCAGTTAGGATTAAAAGTGGGGAAATAATTTTGGGCTCCAGTATGGCTAACGCTTCCTCTACTGTGAATCTATGCGCAGAAAGGATTGCTTTTGCTAATGCTAATACTCAGGGTTTAAGGGAAGTAACCAGCCTGGCCCTGATTGGTACTGATAGTGATGGCGTAGTGGAGAACCCGGTGATGCCTTGTGGGGTTTGCCGACAGTTCATGGAGGAGTATTTAACGATGAATGGGGGAAATATAGAAATAATTTGTTCAAATAGCGCTAAGGATAATATTATAAAAACCAGCCTAAAAGAGCTTTTGCCCTTACCTTATTCAGGTTCTTCAATTTAGAATTTCCTAACAGTAGTATTAATAGTCAGTTCTTAAAGGAGCGTTTTTGATGATTTTTAGTATTTCGTCATCAGAGTCCACAATTTTATATATCTCCATGAAATCTTTTGGAATAACGCGGTAATCTTCATATAGTTCATTTTCAATGAAATTTAAAAGTGGCTGCCAGAAATCTCTACCCACCAATATAACTGGTGCTTGAGGCATTTTCCCTGTTTTAATCAGGGTTAATATTTCAAACAATTCATCCATTGTCCCAAAACCCCCCGGATAATAAATATAAGCTTCAGCGGAACAGAAAATCATGGTTTTTCTGGTGAAAAAATATTCAAAAGTTACAGAATCTGTTAAATATTTGTTTACATATTGTTCATTGGGTAATTTGATAGCGTAACCAATAGAATCTCCACCAGCCTCATAAGCGCCTTTATTTGCTGCCTCCATAATACCAGGGCCGCCACCGGTCACCACGGCATATTTAAGCTCATGGGCAATGCGCCCAGCCAATATTTCTGCCCTTTTATACCACTCATTATCCGGAGTTAAAATAGCGGAGCCAAGAATACTGACAGATTTGGGGTATTTCTTCACCATCTCATAACCGCTTTGAAATTCCCAGCCGGTAGTTTCCGTGCGGTTTTGGGCAATAGCGTCTAGAGATTTAATGGTAAATTTTTCACCACGGGGAACTTTCATCTCTGTTTTTATTTTTTTAAACAAATTTAATATATTCATGGAGTGGATTATATCATAAAATAATGTAATATAGTAAATCTAATGTCATTAGACTTTAAGATAGAAAAAAAGCTAGAGGGGAAAATGGGGCGCGTGGGGAAAATTACCACCGCGCATGGGGTGGTAGAAACCCCGGCTTTTGTGGTGGTGGGAACCAAGGCCACGGTAAAGTCTGTGAATACTGATCAAGTGAAAGAAGCCGGGGCGCAGGTAGTTTTGGCTAATACTTATCATTTATATTTACAACCCGGGGATGAAATAGTAAAGAAAAATGGGGGACTGGGTAAAATGATGAATTGGACCGGGCCTACAATGACGGACTCTGGGGGATTCCAGGTATTTTCCCTGGGGGCCGCTTATGGTAAGGGAATTTCCAAAGTGCTCCAGGTGACAGACCCAAATTTGTTAATCCCGGAACGGTTTGATGATTCCTTGGCGCCAAAATTAGTAAAAATAGGTCAAGACGGAGTTTCTTTTACTTCACATTTGGATGGCTCTGTTCATTATATTACGCCGGAGAAATCAATTCAGATTCAGCACAATTTAGGCGCGGATATTATTTTTGCTTTTGATGAATGCACCGCTCCCACTGAAGATTTGAAATATCAAGGTGAGGCCCTGGACCGCACGCACGCGTGGGCCAAACGCTCGCTTGAAGAGCATTTAAAACTAAATACAGAAGATAAAGTTTCTTTATTTGGTATTGTACAAGGTGGGCGGGATGAAGGACTGAGAAAAAAATCAGCCAAAATTATTTCGGAATTAGAGGTGGAGGGAAAAACTTTTGACGGTTATGGTATTGGCGGTTCTTTTGCCAAAGAAGATATGCAGACCGCGGTAAGGTGGGTAAATGAAATATTACCTGAAGAAAAGCCCCGGCATTTGTTAGGTATAGGGGAGCCAGAGGATTTATTTATGGGGGTGGAAAGCGGGGTGGATTTATTTGATTGTGTTTTGCCTACACGCCTGGGGAGAAATGGCACGCTGTATACCAAGTCTGGAAAAATCCATATTGAAAATACTAAATTTAGAGATGACGTCAGCCCGGTAGAAAGTGACTGTACCTGTTATACTTGTCAGCATTATTCTCGCTCCTACATTTGCCATTTATTTCATGGTAAAGAAATGCTCGCGGGTACGCTCGCCTCCATCCACAACATTCATTTTTTGGTGGGCCTGGTTGCTCAGATCCGCCAATCTATTTTAGATAATAAATTTGAAGAATATAAGGAAGAATTTTTAGAAAAATATAAGAGATGAGAAAACCCCTCCCTAACCCTCCCCTTGTCAGGGGAGGGGAAAAGCTGGAGTTTCTGATCTCCCCCTGACAAGGGGGATTAAGGGGGTTGTATTTATTTTGAATAAAAAAAGCGACCGTGTGGCATTCACGGTCGCTCAATGTTTCGATCTCTCCTTATTTGACGGCTATACCCGTTATTTTTGTGATAGCTTGACATAGCATAAGCCGGCTATCCTCATCTGGCATGAGATAAAGAGCAAAATCAAGAGCTTCTTCCCAGTTCATCACTCCTCGAGTTATCCAGGTGTGGCTCCCGTCTATAATTTCCTGGACCGCCCTTTCTGCTACTTCGGGCGTTAGAGGCTCTTCCATGAGACTATCGGCAGCCTGGATCTTTAGTTCTCTCAGTGCAATTTCTCCCAGTCTATTCATTGGCAGCATTGTAAAACCCCCACATGTTGTTGTTTATTTAGCCACGAACCTTTCTTGCTTTTCCTCTCAAAATGTATCATAATCACAAATCAAATGCAACAGAATTTATTTAAAATTAAGGCTGAATATAAGCCCGCGGGAGACCAGCCAGAGGCTATTGAGAAGCTGGTAAAAGGGGTGAAAAAAGGTTTGAAAGATCAGACTCTTTTAGGCGTAACCGGATCCGGGAAAACTTTTACGGTGGCCAATGTGATACAGCAAGTTCAACGGCCTACCCTGGTGATTGCTCATAATAAAACCCTGGCGGCACAATTAGCTCAAGAATATAAGGAATTTTTTCCGCATAACGCTGTTCATTATTTTGTTTCTTATTATGACTATTATCAGCCTGAGGCGTATATTCCTGTGACGGATACTTATATTGAAAAGGAAGCCATGATCAACGAAGAGATTGACCGTCTGCGCCACGCCAGCACCCAGGCCCTTTTGTCTAGGAAAGATGTGATTATTGTGGCTTCAGTTTCTTGTATTTATGGTTTGGGTTCTCCGGCCGAATATGAAAAAGTAAATTTAAAAATCTCTGTGGGGATGCAAATTTCCCGCGCCGAGATGATCCGTAAATTTATCAATATTCATTTTGAAAGAAATAATACGGATTTAAAACCAGGAGAATTCCGCGCCGTGGGTAACGCCCTGGAAATTATGCCGGTGAATGAAAAATTAATTTACCGAATTGACTTTCAAGAGGATGAAATTAAAACTATTTATAAAATTGATGGCATCACCAGGCGGATAGTGAGTGAGGAGAAAACTTTCTTTTTATTTCCCGCCAAACACTTTATTACCAACGAAAATGAGAAAAAGCGCGCCATTTCAAGTATCAAAGCCGAGCTTGATGGTCAGTTAAAGAAATTAACTAGAGAGGGGAAAATTTTGGAAGCGGAGCGCCTAAAACGCCGAACCAGTTATGATTTATCTTTAATTAAAGAGGTAGGTTATTGTAACGGTATTGAGAATTATTCTAGGCACTTTTCTGGTAAAATGCCGGGTGAACCGCCGGATTCTTTGCTGGCCTATTTTCCTGAAGATTTTTTAACTATTATTGATGAGTCACATGTGACCGTGCCACAACTAAATGGTATGTATGCGGGGGATGCTTCCCGTAAGAAAAATTTAATTGATCATGGTTTTCGTTTACCATCAGCCAGTGATAACCGCCCGTTAAAATTCCCAGAATTTGTGGAGAGAGTTGGTCAAGTAATTTATACTTCTGCCACCCCAAGCACTTATGAATTAGAAAAAAGTAAACAGGTGGTACAGCAAGTCATTAGGCCCACCGGTCTTATTGATCCGGAGGTGGAAATCCGTGGCATAATTGAAAAGGGCAAGTATAAAGGCCAGGTTTATGATTTTATTGCGGAGACAGAGACCGTGATTAAAGGTGGCGGGCGCGTGATAGCCACTACTTTGACCAAAAAAATGGCTGAGGATCTCAGTGAATATTTGAAAGCGAAAGGTGTGAAAGCAGAATATTTACACAGTGATATAAAAACAATTGACCGGATTGGTATTTTGACAGACTTTCGAAAAGGGAAGTTTGATTGTATTGTGGGAGTAAACCTTTTGCGTGAAGGTTTGGATTTACCCGAAGTAGAATTTATTGGTATTTTAGATGCAGATAAAGAAGGTTTCTTGCGTAGTGATACCTCCCTGATTCAAATTATTGGCCGGGCCGCCAGAAATGTAAAAGGCAAAGTGGTTTTGTACGCCGATAATATTACCGGTTCTATAAAGCGGGCTATGGATGAGACAAACAGAAGGCGCGCTATCCAGGTGGCTTATAATACCAGACACGGTATTACTCCAAAAACTATTATTAAAAAGATAAATGATATTATGGAGAATCTGAAGTCCCCACATGATAAAGCGGTCAAGGAATTATTACGAATTGATCAGCCGGGAGTACTAAAAAATCCTAAAAAACTTATTAAGCAAAAAGAAATTCAGCTGAATGCTGCTGTAAAAATACTAGATTTTGAAACCGCCGCCATCCTCCGTGATGAACTCATAGAACTAAATAAATTGATTAGTAAAAAATCCTAGTGAATGTTAGAATCTTCCTATGATGAGATTTGGCCGTAGGCGCCAGGGAATTAAATATGACAGACGAGAAAAAGCCATTGATCCGGATGAGATTTTTATTGACTCGGAAAATTTACCAAACTTTGATACTAATCAGTTTGAAGGCCGGCTGGAGAAATCTATCTCTCGCCGTAGTATTTTTATTTTAGCTGGTGTGGTGGCGGTGATCATTGTTGTTTTTATGTTTAGAATTGGTAATTTACAAATTAGTAATGGTGATGGTTATTTTGCTAAAAGTGAAAAAAACCGCCTGAGAAACTCCCTTATTTTTGCCAAGCGTGGCGTGATATATGACCGGGAGGGAACAAAGCTGGTTTGGAATAGTGAAAATACAATTGATAATGCCTTTGATCTTCGTAAATATATTCCCTTGGATGGTTTTGCTCATTTACTTGGTTATTTAAAATATCCATCAAAAGATAAATATGGTTTTTATTATTCTGATGTTTTTAGTGGTATAGACGGAGTGGAAAAGTATTACAATGATATTTTGTCCGGTGAGAATGGTAGGAGGATTGTGGAAGTGGACGCTATGGGGGAAACGCAATCTGAAAATATTATTCATACACCAGTAGACGGTGAAGACTTAAAGCTTTCTGTGGTGGCTGGAATTCAGAATAAAATGTACCAAGAGATAAAAAGTCTGGCTACTAATGCCGGCTTTTCCGGTGGCGCCGGGGTGATTATGGACATTACTAATGGCCAGATATTAGCGTTGACCAGTTATCCGGAATATAGCCCACAAATTCTCACTGACGGTCAAAACAAAACCATGATTAATAGTTATCTGAGTAATAAAAATAATCCTTTTTTGGATAGAATAATTGATGGTTTATATACACCAGGATCCACCATAAAGCCATATATGGCCTACGCGGCGCAAAATGAAAATATAATTGATCCCTATACTAATATTTTCAGTAGTGGGGCGCTGACATTACCAAACCCTTATAATCCGGACAAGCCAACAATTTTTAAAGACTGGAAGGCGCATGGTTATGTGGATATGAAAAAAGCCCTCGCGGTTTCTTCTGACGTTTATTTTTATGAGGTGGGCGGTGGTTTTGAAGATCAAAAAGGTTTGGGTATCTTAAATATTGATAAATATATGAAGCTGTTTGGTTTTTCAAAACCTATGACTTCACCATTTTTTTCCGGACCGGCGGGAGTAATACCTACTCCGGATTGGAAAGCGGTCACTTTTCCTGATGATCCGGATTGGCGCGTGGGAAACACTTATCACACCTCTATTGGTCAGTATGGTTTTCAAGTGGCACCCATTCAACTCCTGCGTGCTGTTTCCGCCTTGGCTAATGGTGGTAAATTAATTGAACCCACGGTTTTGCTAGATCAGCCATTATCCGCTGACTCTGTGCAGGATTTAAATTTAAATCAAGATTATTTAAAAATTGTGCGTGATGGTATGCTGGACGGCGTGATAAAAGATTACGGCGTGGTCAAGGGACTAAACTCCCCAAAATATTCCGTGGCCGCTAAAACGGGTACCGCTGAATTGGGAGTTTATAAACAGTTTATAAATTCCTGGGTGTCCGGATTTTTTCCGTATGAAAATCCTAAATATGCTTTTGTAATTATTATGGAGAAAGGACCGGTGGCTAATACCATGGGTGCCACCTCTGTCATGCGTCAAGTGATGGATTATATTGCCCTCAATAAACCGGAATATCTCAAATAATTTGTTTTTTGGGCAAAATATGCTAGGATACCAGTTAATATCAGCTTATTAATCATTAAATTAAAATGAAAGAAGAAAGAGAATATTTAACTAAAGAGAAGTTTGAACAGCTAAACAATGAGCTGAAGGATCTGAAGACTGTGAAGAGAAAGGAGGTAGCAGAAAGCCTTGATTATGCTCGTGGTTTGGGTGATTTGTCTGAAAATGCCGAATATCATGAGGCCAGGGAATTACAGGCTAATATTGAGGACAGAATTGCCAAATTGGAGTCCATGTTAAAGAACGCCACTATTATGTCAGCCGAGCCTGCTCACGGTGAGCATGTGCGTATTGGTTCTATTGTAATTGTGGAAAAGCACGGTGATAAAAATCATAAGAAATTTAAAATTGTTGGTTCTGAGGAAACAGATATGGCTCAGGGTAAACTTTCAAACAGAAGCCCATTAGGCGCCGCTATTTTAGGTAAAAAAGTAGGGGAGACATTTACTTTTACTTCTCCCGTAGGTGTGATGACTTACAAAGTGGTTACTATTGAATAATAAATGTGATATAATTTTTGTCTAATGTCTTCAATTGATGAAATAAGAAAAATCCGGATTGATAAGCTGAAAATGCTTCAGGAGAAAGGTCTGAATCCTTTTCCAGCTAAAACTGACAAAGAATATTTTCTGAGTGAGGTAATAGAAAGTTTTGAAAAACTGACTGAAAAGAAAAGTGTTATTTTGGCCGGCCGGGTGATGGCTATCCGCGGACAGGGCGCCATTATTTTCTTTAATATAAATGATGGTACGGCCACCTTTCAGGGTCTCCTGAAGAAGGATGAGATGGAGGCTGATATTTTTGATTTATTTGTAAACACAGTGGATATTGGTGACTTTGTGGAAATTACCGGAAAATTATTTGTAACCAAGAAAGGTCAGCAGACATTACAGGTAGTAGGCTGGAAAATGCTAGCCAAAAGTTTGCGTCCTTTGCCGGATAAATGGGATGGTTTACAGGATGAAGAAGAGAGGCTACGCAAAAGATATTTAGATATTATTTTTAATCCCGAGGTGAAAGACATGATAGAAAAAAGGTCCAAATTCTGGTCCGCCACTCGTCAGTTTTTGTTAGACAAAGGTTTTATGGAAGTAGAAACTCCTATTTTAGAAAACACCACCGGTGGAGCGGAGGCCAAACCTTTTATTACTCATCACAATGCCCTGGATATGGATGTTTATTTACGTATCTCTCCAGAATTATGGCTAAAGCGCTTGATGGTAGCCGGATTTCCCAAAGTATTTGAGATTGGTAGGATTTTTAGAAATGAAGGGATGGATGCCGAACATTTGCAAGATTATACCCAGATGGAGTGTTATGAGGCTTATTCAAATTATGAAGAGGGGATGAAATTTACCGAGGAAATGTATAAATATATTGCGGAGAAAACTTTTAACACTTTAAAATTTAAAATAAAAGGTTTTGATATTGATTTAGGCCAGAAGTGGGAAATATATGATTTTACGGAAATTATAAAAGATAAAACCGGGGTGGATATTGGCCAGGCTGATTTAAAAACGGTTGAAAATAAATTACGAGAATTAAAGGTGGAGTATGATAGCAAGAACGGTTTTAACTTGACCAGGGCGGTGGATAACCTTTGGAAATATTGCCGTAAACAGATTGCCGGTCCCGGTTTTTTGATAAATGTGCCGGTGATGATGGAGCCTTTGGCCAAGAGGGTGGAAAAGAATCCAGAATTAGTGGAGAGATTCCAAATAATATTAGCCGGTTCAGAAATGGGTAAAGGTTTCTCAGAATTAAATGACCCAGTGGATCAGGCTGGCCGTTTTGCTGATCAAGCTAAATTACGAGAGGCCGGGGATCTTGAGGCCCAGATGAACGACACTTCTTTTGTGGAGGCCCTAGAGCACGGTATGCCCCCCACCTTTGGCTTTGGTATTTCCGAGCGCCTTTTCAGCTTCCTTATGGATAAACCCGTCCGTGACTGCCAAATTTTCCCACTTTTAAAGCCTAAGAAATAAAATTATGAGAATTTTTCTTAATGCAAAAATACACAAAGCAACTGTAACAGAGGCAGATCTGGCTTATATTGGAAGTATAACTATTGATAAAGACCTTATAGACTTGGTAGGACTCAGTCATTTTGAAAAAGTCATGGTTGTCAGTAATACTAGTGGGGCAAGATTGGAAACCTACGTTATAGAAGGCGCTTCTGGTAGCGGTGTTATTTGCATGAATGGTGCAGCGGCTCATTTAATCAAAAAAGGAGAGGAAATAATAATTATGGCTTTTGCTTTAAGTGATAATCCAATTACTCCAAAACAGATTTTGGTTGATAAACAAAATAAATTCGTAAAATTTTTATAAATAAGATGGAAGAAAATCCTCTCAATCCAGTAAATATTCAAGAACCCCCCGCACTCATAAGACCAGAGGTTGCAAAATTATCAGATATTGAAGGTGTTATTGATGTACAAAATACGGTATTTGTTGAAAAAGATCAATTAACCAAGGATCCTTCACTTTCCGAGAGAGGTTTTTTAATATATAAGACCTCCAGAGACGAATTGAAGAGAGTAATTGATGATCCGGAACACCATACATTTTTAGTAGTGAAAGATGGTGAAAAAGTCATTGGTTATTTACTTGGCTATCATTTGAATACCTGGATTGCGGAAAAGTCATCATGGAAAGAAGGTGTAGTTTTAAATGAAAAAGTCCCAAGTGATTTTTTAAAGGAAAAGATTGTTTATATTAGACAGGTGGCGGTTTTACCAGGTAAAGAAGGTTATGGTGTCAGATTGGTAATTAAATTTTTAATTGAAGCCAGAGATCTTGGATATGATTTTGCGATAGGTGATATCCTACAGTTTCCAATAGTGAATAATAAATCTTTAGATTTTTTTCAGAAGAAAGGTTTTGAAAAAATTGGGGAAGTTAATGATGGAAGTTTAGTTTGGGGTTTGTTTTCAAAAAAAATAGTTTAAATGGTAAGTATCAATTAATTTACTCAATACACCATGTCGATTGACGTGTCGTTGTGAGAAGTGGTATACTAAAAATATGAGAAAAGATTGGTCAAAAATATATAAGAAATACAAGGGTATGTGGGTAGCATTAGCATCAGATGAGGTGACGGTTCTTGGTGTGGGAAAAACCGTAAAAGAAGCCTTATTAAAGGCAACTAAAAAAAGTGATGAAAAACCTATTTTAACCAGAATGCCTGAAAATTTAACGGCCTTCGTTGGCTCTTTGTGAAATTTGATTATAAACGTTATGGTAATAACGTTCTCCGCCCAGTAATACCAATAAAATTAAAAAAGGGTGACGTCTCTATCGTTTATGAAGTATTAGTAGATTCTGGTGCAGATCTTTGTATTTTTGATGCAGAAATTGGTGAGGCGTTAGGATTAGACATTATGAAAGGGAAGATGATGGCTGTTACGGGAGTAGGGGGCAAATCATCACCATACTATCTTCATAGTATTGAAATTGAGGTGGGTGGCTGGCCATGTAAAATAGAAGCCGGTTTTATGCCTGATGTGTCAGGAAGGGTTATGCCTTTTGGGCTTGTTGGACAGAACGGGTTCTTTGATAATTTTATCATTAAATTTGATCTACTTAAGGAAGAAATTGAATTAAAGAATCGATAGTAATTCCCTAGTAAAGGAGCCTTTTTACAGAAGGCTTTTTTGTTATATTGGGAAAGGAAAAGTTATCCACAACTAAGTGGATATTTGGCTTGTGGAGTGGGATGAAGTGTTATAAAATAGTAAGTAAGTGGGATGAAGTGGTATGAGAGAAAAAACACTGAAAACACAAAGCTAAATTTGAAAAATTAAATAAATTAATTCTTAAAAAATAAAATGTTAATTGGCGAATACATTCACACGATAGATGATAAAAAAAGGCTCTCCTTGCCGGTGAAGTTTCGTAAAGAAATGGGAAAGAAAATTGTGATTACTTCTGGACTGGACAATTGTCTTTTTATTTTCACTATGAAGCAGTGGGGAAAAATTTCTGACAAATTATCTGAGGCCAATATGCTCAAGGCTGATAATCGTAGTTTTAACCGCTACATGTTTGGTAGCGCCACAGAGGTAGAGGTGGATGCCCTGGGTAGAATGCTGGTCCCGGATTTCCTGACCGAGCGTGCAAATTTAAAAGGTAAAGTAGCCCTGATTGGAGTGCAGGATCGCGTAGAAATCTGGAATGAAGAAGCCTGGAAAGCTTACAAGAATGTGGTGGAAAAAGAAGCTGATAGTTTAGCAGAAAAGCTGGGTAGCGCGGGCGCCATATAAATAAATTTGATGCAGCACGAAACAGTTCTTTTAAAAGAAACAGTAGACGGACTTAATCTCAAAAGTGGAGATACCGTTTTTGATGGCACCCTGGGTGGTGGTGGGCACAGTGCTTATGTAGCACAGACATTTGGTCAGGCCGTAAAAATAATTGCCGTGGACCGTGACAGTGAAGCACTTGCCAGAGCCGAGGCCAGGCTAAAAGATCTCAAGGCTAATTACACTCTCACCCTTTCTGATTATAGAAATATAGATCAGGTTTTAGCTGATCAGAAAGTAGAAAAAGTGCAGGGAATAATTTTAGACCTAGGATTAAGTTCTAATCAGTTAGATGAAAGCGGCCGCGGATTTTCTTTCCGGAATGAGGAACCACTTTATATGACTTTCACTTTACCAAGTGAGAAACCAGTAGTAACTGCGCAAACCGTTTTGAATGATTGGAGTGAGGAAACACTGGCTGACATCATTTACGGTTATGGTGACGAGCGTTATGCCAAGAGGATTGCTAAAAAGATAGTAGAGGAGAGAGCCGCAAAAGAAATCAAAACCACCGGAGATTTAGTGGGAATTATAAGTCAGGCGGTTCCAGCTGTTTATAAAAGAGGAAAGATTCATTTTGCCACCAAAACTTTTCAGGCAATCCGGATGGCAGTAAATGATGAACTGGGTGCCCTACGAGACGGACTCATCAAAGGTTTCGAAAAATTAAGTACTGCTGGGCGGATGTCAGTCATTTCATTTCATAGCGGTGAAGACAGGATAGTGAAAAATTATTTTAGAGACTGGAGCAAGGAAAAAAAAGCCATTTTAATAAATAAAAAACCAATCACGGCCGGTTCAGAGGAAATAAAAAGAAACCCTAGATCCAGAAGCGCCAAATTAAGAATCATTCAAAAAATATAAATATGTCAAACAGAAAACAAAATAGAATAAATAATTGTGAACCAAATAAGAAATATTTTTGGTCTCTGCTTGTCATACTTACATTATGCGTTATTTCATACGGTTTATTATTTCGTGGCGCTTTAGTAAATATTGTAGCTAGGCAGAATATGGAGAGTGAGCTATCCAGCCTTAGTTCCAAAGTAGCTAATTTAGAGTCTGACTATATTAAGGCCAAGAATGGTATTACACAAGAATTAGCAGTAAATTTAGGCTTTATAGCCGTTTCTAATCAGAAGTTTGTGACCAAGGATACCAAAACAACCGGTCTGTCTCTAGTTACAGGAAACAATTAAGTAATATATGAATGCTAACGGAGAAAAGAACAGAATAAGATTTATATTTTTCTGTTTCTTGTTCTTTGCTTTGGTTTTATGTGTCAGGCTTTACTACGTTCAAATAATTCATAGTCAGGAATATGTAGATAAAGCGGATAGGCAGTATGTGTCACCAGCTCATAATATTTTTAATAGGGGAAGTATTTTTATGCAAAATAAAGACGGCACACTGCTTGGTGCTGCTTCATTAACTACCGGATACTTGATTACTATTAATCCGCAGAAAATTATTAATCCGGAGGATGCTTATAATTTACTCTCCACGGTATTGCCAATAGAAATTGATATTTTTTATCAAAAGGTAAGTCAGAAAGAAAGCGTTTATCAAAAAATTGCCGATCAGGTGCCAGAGGAAATAATGAAAAAAATTGAGGCCCTAAATATTGCTGGGGTTAATATTGAAAAAGAGCGCTGGCGTTATTATCCTGGTGATAATACCGCTGCCAATATATTAGGTTTTGTAGGTTATGATGGAGATGACTTGGTGGGGAGATATGGACTGGAGAAATATTACAATGACGTTTTGTCCAGGGATGGTAACAAGTCATATGTAAACTTTTTTGCCGAGATATTTTCAAATATAAAGCAGACTATTGCAGATAATTCAAAAAGAGAGGGGGATATAGTCACCAGTATAGAGCCCGCCACTCAGGGCTATTTAGAAAAGAAACTGGCTGAAATATCTACTCAGTATAAGTCAAAACTTAGCGGTGGAATTATTATTGATCCTATGACCGGTGAAATATATGCCATGGCTGTTAACCCCACCTATAATTTAAATAAATTTGGCGAAGAAAAAGACTTGAGCGTTTTTAATGATCCCCTGGTAGAAGGCTTGTATGAAATGGGCTCTATTATTAAACCTCTTACTATGGCGGCTGGAATTGATTCAGGAGCAGTTACGGCAGAAACTACCTATAATGATACGGGTTCACTTACTCTGGATACTGCTACTATTTATAATCATGACAAGAAACCGCATGGTGTGGTGAACATGCAAGAAGTCTTAAATCAATCCTTAAACCTTGGTGTGTCATTTGTGGTGAGAAAAATGGGTAAAAATAATTTTGCGGATTATATGCGTAACTATGGTTTGGCTGAAGAAACGGGAATTGATTTGCCAGGGGAAAATCACGGTAGACTAGAAAACTTAAACAGCCCTAGAGATATTGAATATGCCACTGCTTCCTTTGGTCAGGGCATTTCTATAACGCCAATAGAAACCGTGCGCGCCTTATCTATATTAGCTAATGGTGGTAAATTAATTATTCCTCATGTTGTTAAAAAAATTAATTATTCCACTGGATTATTTAATAATATTTCTTATATTAATGAAGCCAAGCAAGTAATTAAAAAGGAAACCTCAGAGGAAATATCACGGATGCTTACAGTAGTGGTAGATAAGGCCTTGATGAACGGTAAGGTAAAAATGGAAAACTATTCTGTAGCAGCTAAAACTGGTACTGCCCAGATTGCCAAACCGGGCGGAGGGTACTATGATGATAGATGGCTGCACTCGTTCTTTGGATATTTCCCCTCATATAACCCCAGATTTCTAGTTTTCCTTTATACTGTGGAGCCACAAGGCGTTCCTTTTGCCTCCCAAACCCTAACAATGCCGTTTATGGATATAACAAAGTTTTTAATCAATTATTATAATATAGCGCCGGATAGACAGGCTTTAACCCAAGAATAAAATGAAAAGTATACTAAAAAAAATTATAGCTAAAATATTAGAGATTGAGGCACGGGCTATTCTTAAAAAATATCGGCCTAAAATTATAGCAGTCACTGGTAGTGTGGGTAAAACTTCTACCAAGGACGCTATTTATGCGGTAATATCAAAATCATTCCATACTCGCAAAAGTGAAAAAAGTTTTAATAGTGATATTGGTGTACCTCTAACTATTTTGGGCGTGAGTAATGCCTGGAATAACCCCCTAAAGTGGCTATTAAATTTTTGGCAGGGATTATCATATATTCTTTTTAAAAAGGCTTATCCAGAATGGTTGGTTTTGGAGGTGGGTGCGGACAGACCGGGAGATATAAAGAAAATATCAGAGTGGCTAAAACCCGATATTGTGGTGGTGACCAAGTTTGCCAACGTGCCGGTTCATATTGAATATTTCAAATCAAAAGAGGAAGTGATAGCGGAAAAGGGGAATTTGGTGGATGCTCTTAAACATGACGGAACTCTTATCTTGAATAGTGATGATGCTGATGTATTTGCTTTTAAAAACAAGACTCAAAATAATATTTTAACCTACGGTATGATGGGGGATGCAGAGGTTAGGGCTACAAATTACTCTATTTATAGTAAAGAGGATACCTTTGATCCATTCGGTATTTATTTTAAGGTGGAATATGCTGGTAATTGTTTACCGGTGAAAATAATTGGGACCCTCGGTCAAAATAACATTTACTCTTCACTTGCGGCTTTAGCGGTGGGTATTACTCTTAATTTAAATTTAGTGGAGGCCACAGAAAACCTTTCTCGTTATAGTACCCCAAAAGGCCGGATGAGTCTGATAAAAGGAATAAACAAATCTACTATCATTGATGATACTTATAATTCCTCACCGGTAGCCTTGGCCTCTGCCTTAGATACTTTAAAAAACATTAAAACAAAAAACAGAAAAATTGCTGTTTTGGGCGATATGATGGAGCTGGGTAAACATACCATTCCCTCTCATAAGGAAGCTGGTATTATAGCCGCTACCTCCTGTGATCTATTAGTAACTGTGGGTTTACGATCCAGGACACTGGCGGAAAGCGCTATTGATGCTGGTTTGGATGAAGATAGCGTTTTACAATTTGATAATTCTATTGAGGCAGGTAAATATTTGAAAGATATTATAAAAACAGGCGATATTATTCTTGCTAAAGGATCCCAATCCACCAGGATGGAGAAGGCGGTGAAAGAAATGATGGCTGAGCCTGAAACAGCTATAGAATTGCTAGTCAGGCAGGAAAGTGAGTGGCTGGCTCGCTAAACTCTTTGATTTGTTTGCGGATATTAGCTATGGTATTATATAAGGCATATCAGATTAATTTAAAATAAAATGTCAAAATTTATTTGGACGGATGAATATAAATTGGGAATAGGGATTATAGATGAGCAGCATCAGCATTTTTTTGAGATTGCTAATCAGATTTATGACATGCTTGATACAAAGCAGGGAGAGAAAGAGAAATTAGTTATCATCATTAATGAATTAAAAGATTATGCTTTTTATCATTTAGCCACTGAGGAGAAATATTTTAATCAGTTTGCTTACTCGGATATGGCTCATCATATGAAATATCATACCATGTTTAGAATTCAGGCGGGTGAATATATGGATAGAATAAAAGATGAGAGTGTAGATATTAACAAACTAGCTCAAGACGTCACAGATTTTGCTACCAAATGGCTTGCCACTCACATTTTAGCCGCCGATAAAATGTACGCCCCTTTCTTTATAGAGAAGGGGTTATAAAATTTTTAAAAAATAGGTAAAAGAAAAACCGCCTCACAGATGCAAGGCGGTTTTTCCTTGCTCGTGAGAGCGGTTATGGTTTGTATAGACCAAATGTGAAGAAACAGCCCCAATCCTTCAAGACGGATTTCCATCTTGGGTAATATTGGTTTGAACCAAAAGAAGTAATTGATGGTTCGAAGAACCAATTTGAAAGCTTCCTAAGTCTCAGACCCAAATCCCACATAATAATTGGTGCAAAAAAACCAAGTCCACCAATAGTGAGAATATACAATATGATAAAGAGACTAATAATAAAATACCACATAAAGCCCTCCATTGTTTATTAGAACTGTTCTGCTTATTAAATTACTCTTTTTAACAAAAAAAGCAAGGAGAAAAATTAGGTATGCTTTGCATTCAGAATAGCGTGAGCCACAGTAAATCATTTTCCGTCGAAAATGATTTCTCCAGCCCCGGACTCAGCCGTTTTTTCTGCTGAAAAAACATGCTTCCGTCTTCACAAAAGCGAAAAAGACTGAAGTAGTTCAGTCTTTTTTAGCTTTTGTGAGCCTACAGAGCCTGGAATGGAACACTATTGAAACAATAGTGAAGGGGTGGAATAGAGTGTTTGAAGTGGTATAAATACTACTTTCGGCACATTTCTTTAATGTATTCTGGTTGGGACAATAGATTTGATGTATATCCACTCCTTTGGAGACCAGCCAGAATAGTCAGCTTAATTTCACAAAAAGTTTTACCTCGGTTTATGTAAAAGATACTACAAATCAATAATATTATAATAATATATAATGACCACCGTAATATGTTTTTAAGTAATTTTTTCATTGGGTACATTCTATCATAAAAATACCACAGAAAAAAGTGTTCCATTGTCCCCAATAGCGTCACTAAAAAATGCTTATGAAATAAGGCTTAACAAATCTGTGACCCTACGCGGAATCGAACCGCGCTTTGAGCCTTGAGAAGGCTCCGTCCTAACCGATAGACGATAGGGCCGTGGTGAAAATATAGCATTAATTATGAAATTTTCAAAATTAGAAAAGGGTGCTCGGTCGTGTTGCGAGAGCACCCTTTGGGATCCTAGCCGTATATATCAACCCTTTGGAGTTGATGGTTAATAGACTCCTGCCGTAGATTTGTCCTTGGATGAGCCGGGCCCCTTAACAGTATCTCCATTTCTTTCAATACCTTCTTGGGACCATTCCTTGGTACAATCTCTTTCAACCGACAGATCATTTTTGCTGCCACCTCGTGAGAAAACCCGCCTGTTCTTACAAGCTCCATTGCTTCATGAGCCAGCTGTTCATATCCACTCACGTCTCCCCCTATTTTTTGAAGTTTATACTACGTTTACGTTAAAGACCAGACTATAGTATATAATATAAGATTGTGTTTTGTCAAGTTAGAGTATTCTAGCTAAATAGACCTTCGATAACCTCCTTATCTTTTATTTTTTCCAATATTCCAGATCCTTATCATCTTCACGTTCAGCTTCTCTCCGGATATTTTTAATAGCGTTTAATACTTTTTCCAAATCAGCTTCAGTATAAGTCATACTGCCCATTGCGTTGACGGCAGCCTTCTCAGGTGAAAGCATTCTTCCTTCCACGGTAGACTCGTGATTATTTGCCAGTGCATGAATCTGATTATCGGTCAGACCTATCACGTCAGTGGGTAGTAATTTACCTAAAAAATCCAGTTGTTCTTCCTTCATAATATTATTTTAATTAAACAAGCTTTCTATAACTTCTTTTACATCATTACCATCTGCTTTGCCTTTTAGTTCCTTCATCACCGCGCCCATAAATTTACCCATACCAGCTTTATCAGTAACGCCCAGTTCTGCTTTTTTTGCTTCGGCAATTTTTTTGATGTCCTCTTTACTCATAGTTTGCGGCAAGAAAGTTTCTAAAATTTTTAATTCCGCATTTTCAGTCTCCACCAAATCCAGTCTGTTGCCTTTGGTAAATTGATCAATGGAATCTTTTCTTTGTTTGACCGCGCGCTTTATAACTGCTACAGCATCTTCATCTGCTAATTCATCCTGAGGGGTTTTACCCTTGGCCACTGATTCATTAGTAAAAGCAGAAATCAAGCCACGGAGCACGGTTAGCCGGACTGCATCTTTGGCAATCATGGCTGCCTTTATCCCATCACGCATAGTTTGTTGTAATGACATCGTAATATATTATTAAGGAAGTAGAGAGGTTTGATTTTAAAATGTCTGGTTGAGCCTTACTGTTGGCGACCCGAGGACTTTTAAAATTAAACATCTTTACTTCCGTGCTTATATACTTAAAATACTATCACATTTTGCCTTTAATTGGTATAATACTCTACATATGGAAATAATTATAATTATTGTTTTAATATTAGTTTTTCTGGCATTAGCTATTCTTATTTGGCTAAATATAAATAGTAAGAAGACCCCCGCTGAGGAAAAGAAGGACGATACCGGCCTAAACCTTATTTTACAGCAGATAAATGAGCTCTCCCGCACTATGGATAGTAAAATTAGTGAGAATGCCAAGCATATGAATGAATCAGTTAGGAATCAGTTTAGTGAATCAGCTAAGTTAATAAAGGATGTGACCCAAGGCCTGACTAAACTAGATGAGACAAATAAACAAGTAGTTAGTTTTGCGGATCAGCTCCAGTCCCTCCAGGATATTTTAAAGAACCCAAAGCACCGCGGAATACTGGGTGAATATTATCTAGAAACTCTTTTACAAAATGTTTTAGCACCCACGCAATATAAAATGCAATATGCTTTTGCTAATGGTGAGATAGTGGACGCCGCCGTTTTTGTGAAAGAAAAAATAATCCCCGTGGACTCCAAATTTTCTTTGGAGAATTATAATAAATTAAGTGTGGAGCAGAATCCACAGGAAAAAGAAAAGCTGGAAAAAGCTTTTGTAAATGATTTGAAATTACGCATCCAAGAAACCTCAAAATATATTCGGCCTAAAGAGGGAACCATGGATTTTGCCTTTATGTTCATCCCGCACGAGGCTATTTATTATGATTTACTGGTAAATAAAATTGGGGCTATTACGGAGGAAACGGATAATTTAATTCAGCGCGCGGCCAATAAATACAAGGTGATAATTGTGTCACCCACTTCATTTTTAGCTTATTTGCAGACTGTTTTGCAGGGCCTAAAGGCTATGCAGATAGAGGAAAGTGCTATGGAAATAAGGAAGAATGTAGAGGGTCTGCAAAAGCATTTAAAGACCTTTGAGGAGTATCAAGGCAAGCTGGGTAATGCCCTGGCCACCACCGTGAATCATTTTAATGCGTCCAATAAAGAATTTAAAAAGATTGATAAAGATGTGGTGCGCATCACTGGCGTAGAATCAGACATTGAATTACTGGAGGTTTCCCGCCCAGAGACGGAAGAATAATACGAACAGGGCAATAATTATTTAATTTTAAAAGTCCTCGGGTCGCCCATAGAACGGCTCAACCAGACATTTTAAAATCAAACAATTATTGCCTTGTTCTTGCATTTATTTAAAAATCGTGTAATATACACCTTATGGAATTTGCCGTGATAAAAACAGGTGGAAAGCAATATAAAGTCTCCGTGGGAGATACTCTTAAAATTGAGAAAATCACCGGTAAATTTGCCGTAGGTGACAAGCTTACTTTTGACCAGGTTCTCTTGGTAGATAATGGCAAAGACACCACCATTGGCACCCCTACCATTAAAGGCGCCGAGGTAAAGGCTACCCTAGAGGAAATAGGCCGCGCTCAGAAAATCACCGTTATTCACTTTAAACAAAAGAGCCGCTATTTCAAGAAAAACGGCCACCGCCAGCCATTCTTTAAAATCAAAATTGACGCCATCAAGTAGAACCGCCCCCGAAAAGGCGGTTTTCTTCTGTAAAATTTATTAGTTAATTTATAAAAAGTGAATAATAAAATACATAAATACATTTTCGTAACAGGTGGGGTGATGTCCGGCGTGGGTAAAGGAATTGCCGCATCATCAATAGGGGCTATTTTTAAGGCTAGAGGATTTGTGGTGACTATGATTAAAATTGATCCATATATTAATGTGGATGCGGGCACCATGAACCCCACGGAGCATGGTGAAGTATTTGTGCTGGAAGATGGTGATGAATGTGATCAGGACATGGGAAACTATGAAAGGTTTCTCAATGTTTCATTGACCAGGACAAATTATATGACCACCGGCCGGGTGTATCAGGAAGTAATCAGGAAAGAGAGAAATTTGGAATACAAAGGAAAAAATGTGGAGGTGGTGCCGGACATTCCTTTTGAAATAATAAAGAGGATAGAGCACGCTTCTGATAAGGCCAATGCGGACATAACCATTATTGAGATTGGCGGGACAATAGGTGAGTATCAAAATATGCTTTTCCTAGAGGCCGCCCGTATGATGAAAAGTAAGTCACATGATGATGTGGCTTTTGTGATGGTTAGTTATTTACCTATTCCCTCAAAAATTGGCGAGATGAAAACCAAGCCTACTCAGTATGCCTCCCGTACTTTAAACAGCGCCGGTATTCAGACAGATGTGATTATTGCCCGCGCCTCAGTCCCCTTGGATCAAAAGAGAAAAGATAAGATAGCCATGTTTTGTAATATCAAGCCGGAGGGGGTTATCTCAGCACCGGATGTAGAAAGTATTTATGATGTGCCAATTAATTTTGAGCGGGATAATTTGAGCGCTGTTCTGGCAGAAGTTTTAAAACTAGATTTGAAGAAAAAGCCGTTAGATTTTGGACCATGGCAAGCTTTTGTGAAAAAATCAAAATCAGTTAAAAAAGAAGTGAATATTGCGGTGGTGGGGAAATACTTTAGCTCTGGAGATTTTATTCTTTCCGATGTGTATATTTCTGTCTTGGAAGCTTTGAAATATTCTGCCTACAAACTGAATCATAAGATGAAACTTCATTATATTGGTTCACAAACTTTTGAAAAGGATCCAAAAAAACTAAAAGATCTCAGTAAATATGACGGTATATTAGTGCCAGGTGGATTTGGCTCTACCGGGATAGAGGGAATTATTTCCGTAATTAAATACGCGCGCGAACATAAAATTCCTTATTTTGGACTTTGTTATGGTATGCAACTTTTGGTTATTGAATACGCCAGAAATGTTTTGAAATTGCGGGATGCCAATACGGCAGAGATAAATCCAAAATCAAGCGCCTTGGTGATTGATATTATGCCGGACCAGAAGAAAAAGATCGCTGAGGGGAATTATGGGGGAAGTATGCGCCTGGGGGCTTATGAAGCGGTTTTGAGCAGGGGAACAGTGGCCTATGAAGCATACAGGAAAGATGCGGTAGAGGAGCGTCACCGTCACCGTTATGAAGTAAATCCAGATTATATAAAGAAGCTCACAGATGCTGGTTTGGTATTTTCTGGTAAATCACCGGATGGAATCCTGATGGAAATTGCCGAACTCCCAAAATCCCAGCACCCTTTCTTCCTTGGTACCCAGTTCCACCCCGAATTCCTCGCCCGCCCTCTGGCCCCCCACCCACTTTTCACCGCTTTTATCCGGGCTTCCACAAAACATAAGAAATAGATTTATTTTCTATTTTCTAGCGCGCTTTTGATGGTGTCAGCGTCAGAGTATTCAAGTTCCGTACCGGTGGAGAGGCCGCGGCCGAGGTGGGAGATTTTTAAATTATATTTTGAAATAAGTGGGGAAAGGGACAGGATAACAAAGTCAGCCGTATATTCACTTTCTGGATTAATACTAAAACCTAAAATTATTTCCTTCAAACCCTTTTTTACTTTGTTTTCTATAGCGGAGAGCAGTTCTTTTAAATGAATTCTATTTTCTGGATTCTTTTCTAGAATTGGTACCGTGCCACCCAGCACAAAATATTTGCCATTAAAGGAATGGCTTTTTTCAATATTTTCCAAATCAATATCCCGAGCCACTATCATCAGTACATTTTCATCACGGTTCTTACTATTACAGATTTCACAAAGTGGGGTGGCCGATTTATTTTTAGTAAAATATTGAAAACATTCGGAGCAGATCTGGATCTCTTTCTGTAATTCTTCCACCAGGCTCACAAAGTCTTTTATATAACTTTTATTTCTGGTCAGTAAAAAATACACAAAGCGTTTGGCTTGGCGTGGGCCAATCCCCGGGAAGCTTCTAAATATTTCGGTTAGCTTGTCTATGGTGTCCATCTGAATATATTAGTATAGTATTTTAAAACACGCCACCATCTGACTTTGCCGCCCCGTCAAAATCCTTGAAATCAGAATTTCTATCAATGTCCATAAAGCTGGTTTTATTTTTATCAAAGAACAGCTGTACCACACCGGTGGGGCCGTTTCTGTGCTTTTCAATCAGGATTTCAGTAATATTGGTATGCTCGGATTCATCTTTATATCTGTCTTCACTGTGAATAAACATAACTACATCCGCATCCTGCTCAATAGAACCAGAATCACGTAAGTCTGAAAGGCGGGGACGGCCTCCACGTTGTTCCACCGCACGAGAAAGCTGGGAAAGGGCTAATACCGGCACATCAAATTCACGAGCCAAATGCTTTAGCGAGCGGGAAATCTCTGTTATTTGCTGAACCAAATTATCATTATTTTTATTTTGTACTGGTGCCATGAGTTGTAGGTAGTCCACCACCACTAGGCCAATTCCTTTTTCATTTTTTAATCGGCGCACCACACCGCGCATTTTCAAAATATTGTTGGCAGGCTGATCATCCACAAAGATAGGGGCCTTGGCCAAGACACCCAGGGAATCACGAATACGGTCAAAATCACTCTCCAAAGTTAATTTACCAGTACGTAATTTCCAGGAATCCACTCGTGATTCAGCGGCAATCATACGGTCCACTAATTGCTGGTTTGACATTTCCAAGGAGAAGATAGCAACAGGAACATTATGTTTGATAGCGGCCTGGCGGGCAATATCTAGGGCCAGGGAAGTTTTTCCCATAGAAGGGCGGGCGGCAAGAATAATTAAATCTGATTTTTGAAGACCTGACAGTTTAGCGTCCAAATCACGAAAGCCGGTAGGAATTCCACGGAGCTCATCTTTACTCTTATGTAATTTATCAGCACGCTCCCAGGCTTCCGCTAATATATCTTTAATCTCCACAAATTTATTAGAAGTTTTTCCTTGGGTCACTTCATATATTTTTTTCTCAGCTAAATCAAGCAGGGTACTGAGGTCCTCAGCCTCTTCATAACCCAAAAGTGAAATATGTTCCGAGGCTTCAATCAGTTGGCGCATCACATATTTTTTCTGCACAATTTCCGCATAATGCTCAGCGTTAGCTGATGAGGGAACTAAGTTCACTAATTCTGTGAGATAGCCGGTGCCACCAGTGTGATCCAACTGGTTTTTTTCGGTCAAACGGGCAGAAATGGTGAGAAGGTCAATTGGTTCATTGCGCTGAAAAATCTCACCCATCGCCTGAAAAATAATCCGGTGTTTTTCCGCATAAAAAGCATCAGCCTTAATTATGTCCATGATTTCATGAATAGCTTCTGGCCGGAGCATGATGGAGCCCAAAAGGGCGCGCTCAGAATCAATATTATTTGGGGGAATCCTGGTGACACTTTTTTTTACAGTTTGTTGTGACATGCTGGCATTTTAGCATATGTTTTTTAAAAGCCACAAATCCAATACGGGTATAAAGTGTGAATTCCTTGTGGAGAGAAAAAGTGCTATAATGTGCCTATGGAAAAATTAAAAAAATTTAGGGATATGATGCACCGAGTTTTTACCGCTTATCATGTGTTTATTACTATGGGGGTGGTGGTTTTAGTGGCTTTAATTATAGGTTTTGGTGAGTACCGTAACTATTCCTTGAAAAAAGCAGTTGAGATCCAGAATCAAAAAGTAGCTAGTACCACTGTTGCCTTTACCGGGGCTATTCAGGGTTTGCAGGAACAAATTACCGGTATTGTGGCCCAAAACAATTTGTTAAATAGTACTGTGCAGGATCAGATCAGTCAGACTAGTGATTTGCTTGATCAGGTGGAGCAAGTAAATGATACCGCGGTGGCTCTGGATAAATTAAGTAAGGTTGATCCGCAATTACTACAGAAATATTCCAAGGTTTTCTTCTTAAATGAAAATTATACTCCAGCCACCTTAGATAATATTCCAAGTGAATATGTTTACAAAGATGGTAAAAAATATCAGTTCTATGGGAAGGTGGAGCCTTTTTTAGAAAAAATGCTAAAAGCAGCTACTGATGATGGTATTGATATAAAAGTTATCTCAGCTTATAGATCATTTGGTGATCAATCAGCCTTGAAATCTACTTATAATATTATTTATGGAGCGGGGACAGCAAATCAATTTTCTGCTGATCAGGGTTATTCAGAACATCAATTAGGTACTACTATAGATTTTACCACAGCAGTTCTAAAGGACACTTTTGACACCTTTGATAAAACTGAGGCTTATACCTGGTTAAATAAAAATGCTTATAAATATGGTTTTATATTATCTTATCCTAAAGGTAATTCCTACTATGTTTACGAACCATGGCATTGGCGTTTTGTGGGGGTTGATTTAGCTGAGAGGCTTCACAGAAGTGGAGATTATTTTTACGATCTTGACCAAAGAAAAATCAACAATTATTTAGGCGTATTTTTTGATTAACCCGCCTAAGTTTTTATCTGATAAAAATTTTGGCAGGTAAATTATAAATGTGATATACTTAGTTTATTATTAATTAATTAGTTATAATTTATGGAAAATAAATCAAATTATTCAACACCAATAGCTATTGTTTTAGCAGGAGTTATTATTGCTGGCGCTATGTTTTTTGGCGGTGGTAAAAAAGTAGATAGCCCTAGTGCGCCCGTGGCACCAGTTGTCACGGCACCAGGACTTGCTCAAGTCAGACCAGTATCTGCTGATGATCATATTAGAGGTAATCCAAATGCCCCGGTTATTGTTGTGGAATATTCTGATACTGAGTGCCCTTTCTGTAGCCGTTTTCATACCACCATGAAGCAGATAATTGAAGAGTATGGTAAGGCAGGTAAGGTGGCTTGGGTTTATAGGCACTCACCACTTGATCAGCTTCACCCAAAGTCTAGGTTAGAAGCTGCAGCTCAGGAGTGTGCAAATGAGCTTGGTGGAAATGATAAATTCTGGGAATATACTGATAGATTATATGGTATTACCCCGGCTAATAATGGATTGGACGCTGCTGAATTACCAAAGATTGCTGAATATGTGGGTCTAGATGTTGCTAAATTTAATGTTTGCTTAAGTAGTGGTAAATATGATGCAAAAATAGAGGCTGATGTTCAAAACGCGCAGTTAACTGGCGGTCAGGGTACACCTTGGAGTGTTATAATTACCAAGAATGGTAATTATTCTATTAATGGTGCGCAGCCATATGCTTCCGTAAAATCCACCATTGATGGTTTATTAGCTAAATAATAAATATATGGTTATAAATGAAAAAGGGACAAATATGCAGATTACGCCTGATATAAAGGATTATCTTTATAAGAAACTGGCACATTTGGAAAAATTTATAGACCCCACAGATAGTAGTGCCTTATGTGACGTAGAGCTTGGTAAAGTTTCAAATCATCATAAAAATGGTGATGTATTTAGGACAGAAATAAACCTCCACATTTCAGGTAAAAACTTACGCGCAGTATCAGAGCAAGGTGAATTATTTGCTTCTATTGATATTGCCAAGGACGATATGGTGCACGCCCTGCAGTCAAACAAAGATAAAAAAGTGAGTTTGCTAAAGCGGGGTGGAGCGCAAATCAAGAATTTATTAAAAGGCTTTATGTCTAGTGACCAAGAGTAAATATTTATGGAAGATTGGAAAAAAATAATTAATCCAGGGGCAATTTTTTATGTGATAGTTATTGTGATTATCGTTTTAGTAATTGGTTATGCCTCCGGCGTAAGTAAACCTGCTTCTCAAACCGGAACGTCAACCGCTTTAATAGAAAATAAAGAAGTTAAAACAATAAAAGTTATGGCCGAAGTAAAACAATTAGTAACTATAGAAACCAGTTTAGGAAATATTGATTTAGAGCTTTATCCGGCCAAGGCACCAAAGACAGTGGCTAACTTTGTAAAGCTAGCTCAAGACGGTATTTATGATAATACCAAATTTCACCGGGTGATCAAGAGTTTTATGATCCAAGGCGGGGATCCATATACCAAGGGTGATGATGCCTCTGTTTATGGTACTGGTGGTCCTGGTTATAAGTTTGCCGATGAGCCAAATAGTTTACCAATGGTAAAGGGTATGATAGCTATGGCAAATTCTGGTCCAAATACTAACGGTAGCCAATTCTTTATTATCACTGCACTAGAGACACCATGGCTCATTGGTAAACACACTGTGTTTGGTAAGGTGACGGCAGGTATGGATGTGGTGGAAAAAATTGAAAATTCCCAAACTGGTCAAAATGATTTACCACTCACACCAGTTATTGTGACAAAGGTGATTGTAAAATAATCAAAAAAACCTCAGGAAAATCCTCTCCGTTTAACGCGGACTAATCACTACGAGGAAATTCCTGAGGTTTTTTTAATTTAGACCACGAAGAAAATCACCATAACTCATTTCTTTCTTACCTTCGGGGATAACTTTTAGGATATGAAAGGCCCCGTCAATATATTCTGATTCCTTGATAACCACACGGATTTTTTTGTCACCCTTAGAAATAAAGAAGAAAGTGCCGGGCCAGGGGTAATAAGCCTTGGTTTTTAAATAATTCTCATAAGGCTTCCCAAATTCTAGGTCTAATAAACCATCATTCTTCTCCACCTTTTTAGTAAAAGTAGCTTGATCATGATCTTGCTCTTCTGCTTCTATTTTTTTATTAATCCAAGCATCTAAATTTTCTACCAGCAATTTTACTCCGGTTTTTGCAGTGATTTCTTTTAGTTCAATCAAATTAGCCGGCCCCTTCAACAGGCTCGGGGCAGGCAGTTTTTCCTGAGCAATAATTGGTCCATGATCCACTTGCTCATCCATAAGCATCACGGTCACACCCACATTTTTTTCATCATTTAGAATTTGTTCCTGAAGTGGGGAAGGGCCGCGGTATTTTGGCAATAGGGATGGGTGGATGTTTAAAACACCATATTTAGGCATATCCAGAATAACTTTTGGCACGATTTTGCCGTATGAGGCCACAAGAAATAAATCATATTGTTTTAGTTTTTCTAGGAAAGTTTCATCTTTTAATTTATCTTGTTCTATGAAAGGCACATTATTATTTTCTGCCCACACTTTGGTTTCGCTTTTAGTTAAAAGCATTTTTCGCCCCGTGGGTTTATCTGGTGTGGTAATAACCACCGCTGGTGTCAAACCCTGATTTTTCATTTCTTCCAAACAAAAAACCGAGAATTTTGAATTTCCAAAAAAGGCAATATTAGTTTTATTTATCATCTGGTGATTTCCTTTCTGGTAAAACCTCTACAATATCATCTGCTTTATCAATAAATAATATACCATTTAGGTGATCAATTTCGTGCTGAAATATCTGGGCTAGTAAACCACTAGCCCCCTTGGTAAATTTCTTGCCATTTTCATCATAAGCCGTGACAGTGGCCTTTTCTGCTCTTTCCACCTTGCCATATAAATAACGAACAGAGAGACAGCCTTCATCCACGCGCACCCTGGTCCTGGATAATTTCTTGATTTCTGGATTAATATATACTGGATATTTTAAATTCTTTAAATCCTTCTCGGCAATATTTTCTACGCCTTTCATTAGTAATTCAGCCTTTCTGGAAACCACAAATATTCGGAGCGGGACACCAATTTGCGGGGCCGCAATAGCCACACCGTCATCCTGAGAGTCTAGGGCGGCAATCATATCAGCAATAATCTTTTGAATTTTGGGGCCCGATATTTCTTCCGCCAAAACATTCCGGGCCGTATCTCTCAATACCGGCACGCCTTTTTGGACAATTTCTACTGCTGTTTTTCCTAAATTACTTTTCTTCATATTTATAATATATTACAAAAGACTCTCGGGGTCAACATTCACAGTAAAGCTTGGGGAAAGGGAATTCAGCTTATTTAATAATTCCTGATCCACCCATTCACCCTGTTTAACTTTTATTAATCCGTGCATACTGAATTTGCCCTTCTGGATGGGGATAAAGGCGGGGAAAATATCCACCTCAAATGGGGCCATCTCTTTTTGTAAATTCTCCATGCCGGCCAAAACGGTTTTTTTGTCACCCTGCAGGGTTATTTTTATTGGTATAGAAAAAGGTGGGTAAGCCAGGCTGGTTCTTTCTTTGATCTCATCACGGTAAAAGTCTGCCAAGTTTCCCGCCAGCGCATACTTTAATATTTTTTGTTCTATATCACGGGTTTGCACTAAAAAGTTTCTAGATGAAGCGGCGCGAATCTTTAATAATATATTCATTACTTTTTCATTTACCCTAAAGTCTGGGATGGAGAAAAATGAATCAATAGAAACCACAGCAGTATTAGCTACCGAGTCTTTTAAATATAATAAGGCCATTTCCGTGCCCAGTAATATACTACCGGGGGAAGCATAAAATTTAGCCATAGTGTCCAGGGCCTTTTTATGAGTGCTGGCGCTATCAGAATCAACCTTAAATATTTTGATATTGGGAAACCTTTCTTTTAATTCTTCCTCTACCGCCTCTATCCCAATACCAAAAGTGGATAGTCTCCAGCTCTGGCAATTATTACACTTTTCCATGGCACTGCGGTGTTCACCACAACGGTGGCAAAGGAAAAAGTTCTCACTTGGTGCCTTGTGTAAAACGGTGGGCGCGCCACAGGAATTACAGCGGATGAGGCTGCCACAATCCGCACAAACGGTAGAGGGGAAAAGCCCTCGTCTGGCCACAAAAATAAACAAGTTTTCATCATTTAGCTGATTATCTTTAATCAAGTTTAATAAATCATCACTAAATAATTTAAATTTTGGTTCTTTACCTTCCTTACCGGTTTCAATATTCCCTGGTAAAGTTTCCCGCATATTTATTAACTTTAAATTTGCCGTAGTGAGGGAACGGAATTTCAAAGGCGCCACTTCAAATATCTCCGCTTCCGTGTGTCGATAAATTGTTTCTGTCCGCAAAAGTAAATCTCCAAAAACTATTTTAGCCTTAATTTTTTCCGCCAGGGTTTCTGCAAAGTTTCTCATATCCACAAAAGGCCGGCTTTGGCTTTTATAGGAACGGGTATTTTCTTTGTCCACAATTATGGTGCCAATATCATTTCTGGGGATACCTAAAAATGAGCCGGTACAAATAATTAGGGATGGGTGTTCCTCATTGGCCGCCTTGTTCCAAAGCTCCAGTTGTTCTTTTTGGGATAATAGGCTGTGAAGAACAAAAGTATATTGCTCTATCCCTTTGGATAATTTTTCAAGTGCTTTTTTAATATCCTGAATAGTGGGTAAGCAGAAAAAAACGGAGTAGCCTTTGGCAAATTCCTCGCGGATCAAACTTTTATAGGTAGCATATCTTTCCTCGTCATCACATTGAATTACTAATTTCTCGTGGATGCGCTGGCCTTTTAATTCACGGATACTACATTTAATTTTATCCGCTTCCTCAATAATGGTTTTGGGCACAACAGAATGTAATACACTGCCGGAAGTGCTGGCAAAAAATACTGCGGTCTCAGAAACAGCGGCCATAAATTCTTTTGATAATAAGGTGGAGGACTTTATTTTTTCTACTTTGCGAGTTTCAAAACTGGCATTTTTAATCTCGGCTTTTACATCAGCCACATCTTCAGCAGAAATAACGATAGCGGGGATGATTTTCTTCCTTAAGGGGACTTTTACCACAGATCCCACGGAAATGTCTGAGCCGGTAAAATATGACAAGCTTTCCTTGTTAATTCCTCGCGATATGGGTATAACGCTCAGTAATTTCATCAGGCCTATATACTGGCACAAAAACCCTAATCTTTCAAGATATTTATTTTGGCGCCGAGGGCGTTGAGGCGGAGGGCAATATCTTCATAACCGCGGTTAATACTATACACGTTTCTGAGCATGGAGCGGCCTTTGGCAGCTAGCATACCAATAAGCAGGATAGCGGCGGGGCGTAGAGCTGGAGGGCAGATAATTTCCGCTGGTTTTAATTTTGTAATACCAGTTATATATAAGCGGTGACAATCAACCAAGTTTGTATCAGCACCCAGCTTATCAATATCTTTGACATGGATCATTCTTTTTTCATAAGGCCAATCATGAATCAAGGTAGTGCCCTCCGCCTGAGTGGCAATAATGGCAAAGAAAGGTAAATTATCCATATTTATTCCCGGATAGACGCTAGGGTGAATTTTCTCCTCCAAGGCTATTAATTTTGAAGAAAAGATAATTAAGTCTACTAAATTTGTTTCCTTATTTAATGATTTATAAACTTTTGATTTGGAATATTTCAAACCCATCTTTTCTAATTTTAAAAGCTCCAGTTCCAAAAAATCAATTGGGCAGCGTTTTATTTTTAATTTTGATTTAGTGACAATAGCGGTAGAAATAAAAAACATAGACTCAATTGGGTCTTCTGATAGATAATAGGTGACTGGAGAATTAATTTCTTTTACTCCATGAACAGTAATAGTGGTGGTGCCAATACCCTCAATCTTTACTCCACATTTCTGTAAATAGAAACAAACTTCCTGCCCCATATAATTGGCAGAAGCATATTTTATAACGGTTTTTCCAGGAATTAAGGCGGCGGCTATAATGGTATTTTCCGTCACGGTGTCACCGCTTTCATATAAAATAATTTCATTTGGTTGTAATGCTCCACGGCTGACATTGTAACTACATTTCTTAGTTTCAATTTGTACACCAAATTTTTGTAACGCAAATAAATGTGGCTTCAAGGTTCGTGAACCTAAATTACAGCCACCTGGTTGTGGTAAGGAAAACTTTTTCAAAAGGTGAATCAGTGGGCCAATCAGCATAATAATACTTCGGGTTTTCTCCGCACTTTCTTTATTAATATTTTTTAAATTAATTTTGCCTGGTAATATTTCTAAATCAGCGTCATTCCACTTTGCGGAGACACCAATACTTTCTAAAACTTCTATCATTCTGAAAACTTCCTCAATTTTAGGCACGTTTTTAATAATTGTTTTTCCTTTATTTAATAGGGAAGCACAAATAACGCCCATGGCCCCATTTTTTGAGGTTTTGGTTACTACTGTGCCTGATAATTTGTGCCCGCCTTCAATTTGAAAATTCATATGGCGAGTATAGCATAAGATTGTAAAAAAAATAAGAAGTGCTATATTAAAGCTAATATATGTCATTTTTCACCAAAAAAATTGGAATTGACCTAGGAACGGCTAATACTCTGGTTTTTTTACCTGGTAAAGGGGTGGTTTTGTTTGAACCTTCTGTGGTGGCCGTATCTGAACAGGATAATAAAATTTTGGCGGTGGGGGTAGAGGCCAAGAAAATGCTTGGTAAAACTCCGGACAGTATTATTGCTTATCGGCCTATGAAGGACGGTGTGATTGCTGATTACCGTGTGACTGAGGCCATGTTGCGTTATTTTATTGATAAGGCACTTGGTAAATGGAATTTATTTAAACCAGAAGTGATGGTGTCCGTACCGGCCGGTGTTACCTCCACAGAGAGACGCGCGGTGATAGAAGCCGCCATGAAAGCCGGCGCTAAAAATGCATATGTGGTGAAAGAACCTATTTTAGCCGCTATTGGTGCCGGTATTCCAATTCAGGAGCCCATGGGTCATATGGTGGTGGATATTGGTGGAGGGACCACGGATGTGGCGGTGATTTCCTTGGGGGGAATTGTGGCTTCAACTTCTGTAAAGTGTGCGGGGAATAAAATTGATTATGCTATTGCTGATTATATAAAGAAAACTTTTAACTTGGCTATTGGAGATAAAACCGCGGAGGAAATAAAAATTGTTGTTGGTTCAGCTGTGCCTATGGAAGAGGAATTAACTATGACCATAAAAGGCCGAGACTTTTTGTCCGGATTGCCAAGAACTGCAGAAATAAAAACTAATGAAATTGTAAAAGCTATCTCCAAGGAATTACGAGATATGATTAAAGCAATAAAAGATGTGTTGCAGGAAACGCCACCAGAATTGGCCGCTGATATTATTGATCAAGGAATAATTATGACAGGCGGTTCTTCTCAATTAAGAAATTTAGCTGAACTTGTTTTCCGCCGAACTGGTGTAAAAGCCGCCGTTGCTAAAGATCCTATGTACTGTGTGGCCAAAGGCACTGGTATTGCTTTGGAACATTTAGACGTCTATAAGAAATCAATCATAGCAAAACGTTAGTTTTTCCCAATTTTCCCCACCTTAGTTAAGGAGGGGTGTCCATTCTGATGGATGGGGCGGTTGTTTTCTAGGTGTGCTATACTACACCTATGAAGCAGATCAGGGAGAACTACAAGAAGCGAGGGCAACTTCACCATGCCTACGGCGTTTTAGGGGCCAAGGATAAAGTTAAGGAAGAGCTTTTTGATTTCCTAAAGAAGGATTTGAAATTTCCTGTTACCAACAATCCGGATTTTTGGCAGGGGGATTTTAACGTTTTTAAAATTATTGATAGTCGGGCTATAAATGAAGCGCATTTAAATATGCCCATAAAGTATGAGAGAAAGGTTTTTGTTATCTCTGCTAATTTTATGACCAAAGATGCGCAGAATTCTTTATTAAAAATTTTTGAGGAACCACGAGCGGATACTATTTTCTTTTTAATTCTCCCCTCATTTTCTGATTTACTTCCTACTTTGAAGTCCAGATTAATAATTAGTAAGGGTGAGGGTAAGTTTGCCACGCCACTGGCCCAAGCTGAAGAATTCCTAAATGCTAAGGTGGGGAAGCGTTTAACTCAGGTGGCTAAAATTGTAAAAGATATAAAAGATGAAAAGCTGAATAAAAGTGATGCTATTAATTTTTTGAAAAATATTGAGAAGGTTATTAAATCAACGCTAAAGGTAAAGAACGCACATAATGCGCGCAGTGGCAGCCTCCTGGCTATTGAAGATATTGAGAAAGCCATCAGTTATGCCAATGATGAGTCACCCTCCATCAAAGTCATTTTGGAACATCTGGCACTTGTGCTATAATTAATTTATTAGTAATCAGGAATCAAAATTATTTAAATTTTTTAAGCTTCACCCTTCCCGAGTACGGGTGGGCTCCGACGCTATAAAAAATTCAAACAATTCTTGCTTCCTTAATCAAACAAAACTATGCAATACGATTTCAAAAAACTAAATAGTAAAATAAAGGAAACTGAGGAATGGATGA
Organism: uncultured Candidatus Saccharibacteria bacterium; assembly: GCA_964605355.1. Classification (GTDB taxonomy): domain Bacteria; phylum Patescibacteriota; class Minisyncoccia; order Phycocordibacterales; family GWA1-40-21; genus CAIJXO01. The sequence goes on along the minus strand of CAZSCE010000001.1, from coordinate 8,036 downwards.
AGAAGGAATACACCGGGATCAGGACCGGTATGGCTTCACCACAGTTATTAGATGCTGTTCAGGTAGAAAGCTATGGTCAGCGCATGCCTTTAAATCAGGTGGGTTCTGTGAGTATTGCTGATGCTAAATCTTTACTGGTCACCCCGTGGGATGCTTCACAAGTAAAGGCAGTGGAAAAAGCCATCACCGTGGCTAACCTAGGTGTTTCTCTAAAAACAGATGAAAAAGGCGTGCGCGTATTTTTCCCTGATCTGACCAGCGAGCGCCGAGAATTATTAACCAAGATTGCCAAAGAAAAGCATGAGCAAGCTAAAATCACCTTGCGCAGTGTGCGTGATGAGGTGGTGAAAGATATTGATACTAAGGAAAAGGAGGGAGGTATGGGTGAAGATGATAAATTCCGTTTCAAAACAGAAATGCAAAAATTAGTAGATGCCGGCAACAAAGCACTAGAAGAAATCTTTGTTAAAAAGCAAAAAGAAATAACCGCCTAATGACCATAATATTATTTTTAGTAGTTTTAGCAGTGTTGATTTTTGTCCATGAACTGGGGCATTTTGTGGTGGCCAAAAAGAGCGGTATCCGGGTAGATGAATTTGCTATTGGCTTTCCACCTAAAATATTGAGTTGGGTGCGCGGGGAAACAAAATATATTTTAAATTTAATTCCTTTTGGTGGTTATGTAAAAATTCATGGTGAGAACCCCGATGAGGAAAGTATGACTGGTGCTGATAGTGCCCGTAGTTTTACTAATGCCAAGAAATGGAAACAGGTTTGTGTTTTGATTGCTGGCGTGGCCATGAATATTATTTTTGCTTGGATTTTAATTTCTATTTCTTTTATGTTTGGCTCTTTGGTGCCGGTGGGTGAGGGAGCGTCAGATTATTCTAAATATATAAAAAATAGCCAGGTAGTAATTACCGGCATTTTACCAGGCTCAGGGGCGGATAAGGCCGGCTTAAAGCAGGGAGATAAACTTATATCAGTTGATTTGGTTACCGGTCAGGATTTAAATACTACTAAAGTTAGGGAGTTAGTTAATGCTAGCGCGGATAACAAAGTTGATATTATTTTTGAGAGAAATGGCGAGACAAAAAATACAGTAGCAATTCCAGAATTAAACTTAACGGAAAATAGAAAAGTGATTGGTATTTATATGGAAAATGTAGGTGTAGTTAAATTAAATCCAGCCTTGGCCTTATGGGAAGGTGGAAAATTAACAGTAGTAACCTTCAAGCAGGTGGCTGTAGGTCTAGGAACTTTTATTTCTCAGGCTATTCGGGGCCACGCTGATTATTCTCAGGTCTCCGGTCCGGTGGGAATTGTGGGCATGGTGGGTGATGCGGCCACATTTGGTTTTGCTTACTTCCTTGGTTTCGTGGCTTTTATCTCTCTTAACCTAGCGGTGATAAATTTGATTCCTTTTCCCGCCCTAGATGGTGGCCGAGTGTTCTTTATTATTATTGAAGCTATTATCAGAAAGCCAATCAAACCCAAAGTTGCTAATATGGCAAATGCTATTGGTTTCTTTATACTTATTTCACTAATGGTTATCATCACCTATCGTGATATTTTGAAGTTTTTCTAATTTGTGGATTTTCCTAAAATACGCTATTATACGCGTATGTATCAATCAAAACTTTTAACAAAGACTCGTAAGGAGGCGCCTAAGGATGAGGTGAGCAAAAACGCTCAATTACTCATAAAAGGCGGTTTTATTAACAAGGAAATGGCCGGGGTTTATGACTATTTACCATTAGGTCTCCGAGTGCTTAATAATATCTGTAAAATCATCAGGGAGGAGATGGATGCTATTGGCGGTCAGGAACTTCAGCTAACTGCGCTTCAGGATAAAACTCCTTGGGAGAAGTCTAACCGTTGGAGTGATGAAGTGATGGATGTTTGGTTTAAAACTAAATTAAAAAATGATACAGAGTTAGGTTTGGGTGCCACACATGAGGAGCCTTTGACGGTTTTGATGAAAAATCATATCCGTTCTTATAAAGATCTCCCCGTTTATCCATATCAAATCCAAACCAAGTTTAGAAATGAGACCAGGGCCAAAAGTGGTATTATGCGTGGCCGAGAATTCCTGATGAAAGATTTATATTCTTTTTCTAAAGATATTGCGGAGCATGATAAATTTTATGAAAAGTCTAAGGTAGCTTATAAAAAAGTTTTTGAGCGTGTTGGCCTAGGTGACCGCACTTATATTACTTTTGCTTCCGGCGGTAGTTTTAGTAAATATTCACATGAGTTTCAGACCTTATCTGATGCTGGTGAGGATACAATCTATATTTGTGATAAATGTTTGGTGGCCGTAAATAAGGAGTTAATCAAGGAACAAAATAAGTGCCCGGAATGTGCAAATGAAAAATTGCGTGAAGCAAAGTCTATAGAGGTTGGAAATATATTTAGTCTGGGAACAAAATTTTCTGATGCTTTAGATTTAACTTACCCTAATGAAAAAGGTGAAAAGAAATCTGTAGTGATGGGTTGCTATGGTATTGGCCCTGGCCGAGTAATGGGTACAGTTGTTGAGTTACTTTCTGATGAAGTGGGGATTGTCTGGCCAAAGTCTATTGCGCCTTTTGCTGTTCACTTATTAAATATTGGTAATAGTGATAAAGCCAAGGAAGCAACAGAGGATATTTATAAAAAGTTGCAAAAAAAGGGAATAGAGGTATTGTGTGATGATAGGGAGGCTAGGGCCGGAGAAAAGTTTGCGGACGCTGATTTACTGGGTATCCCTCTTAGAATAATTATCAGCGAGAAAACAATTGAGAAAGGCGAGTTTGAAGTGAAAGATAGAGCTACCGGTAAGGTCAGTATGCTTAATGAAACGGATTTATGGAATTTTTTGAAAAATTAAAAGCAAAAATATACAGACGCTTTTCCAACGATATCGGAATTGATCTGGGAACAGCTAATACTATAGTATATTTAGCTGGAAAAGGTATTGTGGTAAATGAGCCATCTGTGGTGGCCTTGAATCAGAAGACTGGGCGCGTGGTGGCCGTTGGGTCACAAGCCAAAGCCATGCTGGGTAGAACTCCGCCGCACATTGTAGCTGTTCGCCCGCTCGTGGATGGTGTGATTTCTGATTTTGAAGTGACGGAGGAAATGATTGCTTATTTGGTTAAAAAAGCTGAGGAACTGTCACCAAAACCATTAGGCCCGCGTGTAGTGGTGGGCGTTCCCTCGGGCGTAACAAACGTGGAGATAAGGGCGGTGCGTGATGCCACCAGGAATGCTGGTGCCCGTGAGGTATATATTGTGGAGGAACCAATGGCCGGCGCTATTGGTATTCGCTTACCTATAAAAAGTCCGGTGGGCAGTATGGTGATTGATATTGGCGGTGGCACCTCTGATATCGCCGTCATTTCCCTTGGTGGAATTGTAAAGTCAAAAAATCTGCGTATTGCTGGTGATAGATTAAACACAGATATTATTACTTACATTAGAAGCGAATTTAAAATATTAATTGGTGAAAAAACCGCTGAAGAGATTAAAATAAATGTTGGTTCTGTCATGCTGGAGCAAAGTATGGAAGTTTCCGTCAAAGGCCGTGATTTGGTCACTGGTTTACCAAGAGAGGTAATTATTACTGATGGTGATGTGCGTGAAGCTATGGCTCAAAGTATTGCCACCCTAGTAGAAACAGTAAAAGAAGTTTTGGAGACCACCCCGCCGGAAATTGTTTCTGATATTATGCAGAGAGGTATATATTTAGTGGGTGGTGGAGCCTTGATTCGTGGTTTAGATGTACTTTTGAATGAAGAATTAAAAATCCCGGTATATATTGCCAGTGATCCATTAACAGCAATTGCCAGAGGTACCGGTATTATTTTGGAAAATTTAAATGATTATATTGAAGTTTTAATTGAAAACGAAGATGAATTACCTCCTAAAAAGCAGTAATTTTGAAGATCGAAAGAGGAATGCTAGAAAAAGGGTGATAAATGTTATTATTATTTTAATAATATTAATTTTGATTATCGCCTCCAGCCCAGTGCGCAAAGGACTCTTTTATATAGCTACTCCAATTTGGCAAATCAAGAATTCAATTACTAATTCCAACTTTTTTCAATATTTTAAATTTAAGCAAACTTTAATAAATGAAAAACTGGTGATGGAGCAAAAGCTGTTTATGGCCGGAAATTTGATAGCAATAAATGAAACACTACAAGCAGAAAATGAAAATTTAAAAGATTTACTCGGTCGTAAAGATATTAATAAAAAAACTGTTTTAGCCGCCGTTTTGGTCAAACCACCTCAAACCCCTTATGATATGCTCACGGTGGATATTGGCTCAGATCAGGGTATAAAAGTGGGTGATAGGGTAGTGGCTAACGCCAATGTGTATATTGGTGAGGTGACTGAGGTATACCCAAATATGTCAAAAATTACCCTTTATTCTACCCCCGGGCAAAAGTTATCCGTGGTATTAGGTAATAGCTCTGTTAGTGTTGAGGCCGTGGGAATTGGGGGCGGTAATTTTAATATTTCTATTCCCAAGGAGGTAGAGGTAAAGGAAGGGGATGTGATTGTGATTCCATCTATTACCGCCAATGTTTTTGGAATTGTGGAGAAAATTAATTTTAAAGATAAAGATTCAACCCAAACTGTTCTTTTTAAAAGCCCGGTTAATATTTCTGAGTTAAGTTTTGTGGAAATAATTTTAGATAAATAAAATGCTAAAAAGAATTATATTTGATGTTTTACTTTTTATATCAGCCTTGACCTGCCCTTGGTGGTTTACCGCTTTATTCTCTATAGCTATTCTTTATTATTTCAAAAATTTTAATGAGCTGATTTTATTTGGCTTAATAATGGATATATTATACGGCCGCCTATCTGCTAATTTTCACTGGTGGGATTATAAATTTACTGTATTTTTTCTCATTCTTCTTATTTCCTCAATCTATATTAAAAAAAGACTAAAATTCTATTCTAAATAATATATTTGCGTTTTTTGAAAGCTGTGTTATCATATAAACATACATTCATGTATAAACCCTGGCGTTAAGCCCAGGGACATTTAGCGTAATGAAGAATCAAAAAGAAAAATTTCATACGGGGGATGAGAAAATCATTATAAGAGGCGCCCGCACGCACAATTTGAAAAATGTGTCCGTGGAGATGCCCAGAAATAAAATGATTGCTTTTACTGGCCTATCCGGCTCCGGTAAGAGCTCTTTGGCGTTTGATACTATTTTTGCGGAAGGTCAGAGGCGCTATATAGAGTCACTTTCCTCCTACGCCCGTCAATTTTTACGTCAGATGCAGAAACCGGATGTGGATGAAATAATTGGGCTTTCTCCCGCTATTTCTATTGATCAGAAGTCCCGCTCAAATAACCCCCGCTCCACGGTGGCTACCATTACGGAGATTTATGATTATTTGCGTATAATTTATGCCCGTATTGGCCGTCCACACTGTTTGGTTTGTAATAGGGAAATTAAGAAACTTTCCAATGAGGAAATTTTAGAAACAATTATAAAATCAGTGACTACTACAGATGTTTCCAAAAAAGAAAAAGTAGTTTTGGGTGTACCTTATGATGATGTAAAAGTAAAAATATTTTCTCCGGTAGTAGTGGGTAGAAAAGGGGAATATTATCAATTACTTTATGATTTATTGGGTAAGGGTTTTGAGTGGGTCAAAATAGATGGCGTGATGAAAAAGCTTCGTGATCAGATTATTTTATCTAAAACGAAGAAACATAATATTGATGTTCTGGTGGATGAGTTTTATGTTAGTGAATTTAAGCATAAGGATAAAAAGGGTCCGGCCCGCGAGCGCCTGAGTGAAGCTATTGAAAAAGCTATTGATGAGAGTAAGGGCTTGTTAAAAATTGAAACAGATGGAGAGGAAAAAATGATGTCAGTAAAATTTATGTGCCCTTATGATGGTTATTCTTATCCGGAAATTGAGCCCAGGTTATTTTCCTTTAATTCACCTTATGGTGCCTGTCCGGAATGTAATGGTTTAGGGACAAAGCAATTTTTTGGTGAAGAGGATTGTGATATTTGTAATGGTGCTCGTTTACGAGAAGAGGCTCTTCATGTACTCCTCAATGGTAAGAGTATTGTGGCTCTCACCGCACTATCTATTACGGATGCTAAAACTTTTTTTGATAATATAAAATTAACTGAGGTAGAAAAAGAAATATGTACAGTAGTTATCAAAGAGATTGATGATCGGTTAAAGTTTATGATGGATGTGGGTATTGAATATCTTTCGTTAAACAGGCGGGCACACACCCTATCTGGAGGTGAGGCGCAGAGAATTAGGCTGGCGTCACAGCTGGGCTCTGGCTTGGTAGGCGCGCTGTATGTTCTGGATGAGCCAACTATTGGTTTACATTCCCGTGATAATGACCGTTTGATTAAAACCCTGACGGAACTGCGTGATTTGGGTAATACCATAATTGTGGTAGAGCATGATGAAGACACTATCTATTCTTCTGATTATATTGTGGATATTGGCCCCGGCGCTGGTGTGCATGGCGGAGAAATTGTGGTATCTGGTTATCTGGATAAATTATTAACAGATAAAACTAATCCCTCAGAATCTGTTACCTTGGATTATTTACGCGGAGATAAAGTAATTCCGGTCCCAGAAAAAAGAAGGCAGACGGATAAAGGCTCCTTAAAAATCCGCGGGGGAAATGTATTTAATATAAAAAATCTAAATATTGATGTGCCACTTGGCAAGTTGGTCTGTGTTACCGGAGTATCTGGATCGGGAAAATCTTCCTTTGTCTATGAAATTATTGATAAAAATTTAAATGCCAGATTTACCAAGCGTCACCGCACAAATGAAGTTTATAATTGTAAAAGTTTTACGGGTACAGAATATGTTAGCCGGGTTATTCTGATAGATCAGTCACCAATTGGGCGCACACCACGGTCAAACCCCGCCACCTATACCGGCGCCTGGTCACATATTAGGGATATGTTTGCTATGAGTATTGAGGCCAAAGCGCGTGGCTGGAAGGCTAACCGCTTCTCATTTAATGTGGCTGGAGGGCGGTGTGAAGCTTGTGAAGGTAATGGGGTGATAGAAGTGGAAATGCATTTCTTGCCTACTGTATATGTGCCCTGTGATGTATGTAATGGTAAAAGATTTACCAAGGAGACTTTGGAAATAAAATATAAGAAGAAAAATATCCATGAGATTTTAGAAATGACGGTGGAGGAAGCCATTCCTTTCTTTGAAGATTTGCCAGCTATTTATGACAGATTAAAAACACTACAAGATGTGGGCCTTGGTTATTTAAAATTAGGTCAGAGCGCCACTACACTTTCCGGTGGAGAAGCTCAGCGTGTAAAAATTGCTTCCGAGCTTTATAAACCGCATTTACAAAAAACTGTTTATCTTTTAGATGAGCCCACCATTGGTTTGCATTATGAAGATGTAAAAAAGTTAATAGAAATAATTAATAGATTAGTGGATCATGGAAACTCGGTCATGATTATTGAGCATAATATGGATATAATAAAATCTGCGGACTATGTGATTGATATTGGTCCAGAAGGAGGGGATAAAGGCGGAGAGGTGGTGGCTAAAGGTACGCCGGAGGATATTGCCAATAATGCCAAATCATACACCGGGCATTATTTAAAGAAGCATCTACGGAAGAGATAAATATTTAGGGCCCCGAACGTGTGGTTCGGGGCCCGGGGTTGTGACTCTACTGCTCTTCAGTTATTCCCATTTTCAGCTCTGTTCTCTCAAACGAGATGAAGGCGGGGATAAAGGTGAGACATGCACCCACAAGTATTATGGGGGCAATCAGTATGTCACCGAGGGTTTTAATACCCTCAACTAGTTTTGGAAATTTCTTCATTCTTTCTCCTTTCTTAACGCGCCCAAGTGTTTCCCCGGATTGTGTTATAGATTTGGTAAGCAATCAAACAAAGAACCAGTAATGCCGCCGCAATGGCCAGGAGCCACGAGACAGAGATAAGTACGAAAATAATCAAGATCTTCCTAATCATCTTTCACTCCTTTAAATTGTTGACGAACAC